>CAZRRC010000001.1:0-120210 GCA_964602395.1 uncultured Proteiniphilum sp.
ATCCCAGGCCTCCTTGTAACGAATTCTGCCCAAATTCTCAAATATCACTTTCTTATCCATACAGCAGATTCTTTATCAGCACATTGCCATATTGCCCTATTGACACATCGACTTAGATATGTTTTTCGGCATGGTAGGAGGAACGCACCAGCGGACCACTTTCCACGAACTTAAACCCTTTCTCCAGGCCAATCCTCTTGTATTCCTGGAACTGTTCGATAGAAACATACTCTTTTACAGTCAGATGCTTACGCGTAGGCTGCAGGTACTGCCCTATGGTCAGGATCATGCATCCCACATTTCGCAGGTCATCCATCGTCTCAATAATTTCTTCGGGTGTTTCTCCCAAGCCGACCATGATGCCCGATTTTGCCTTTACCCTGCCATGCCGGGCGATGGTCTCTATAGTTTTCAGGCTCACTTCATATTTGGCACGACTCCGTACTTTGGGTGTCAGGCGGCGT
The DNA here is from genome assembly GCA_964602395.1 of uncultured Proteiniphilum sp. GTDB lineage: Bacteria > Bacteroidota > Bacteroidia > Bacteroidales > Dysgonomonadaceae > Proteiniphilum. Next base: position 465 of record CAZRRC010000001.1, read on the forward strand.
ACTGTTTCCATGTTGTGTGACACAATGTTGGGACCGGCGTCTATCACCTGGTTTATGTGTGCAGCCACTGCGTTAAAATCGGGTATCAGTGTCTCGATGGTCACCTGCGGGTTTCTCTCTTTCACACGTTGCACCGTCTTTGCCCAGAGTGCAGCACCGCCGTCGGGCAGATCGTCTCTGTCTACGCTGGTCAGCACCACATGCCGTAGTTTCATTCCCTCAATGGTTTCGGCAAGCCTGTCGGGTTCATCCCAATCGACAATACCCTGCGGACTGCCGGTTTTTACGTTACAAAACCTGCACGCCCGGGTGCAGATGTCGCCCAGTATCATGAAGGTAGCTGTCCCCCTGCCCCAGCATTCCGCCAGGTTGGGGCACTTGCCGCTCACACAAATGGTATGTAGTTGTTTTCTCGCAATGATTTCTTTCACATCCAGGTATTCTTTCCCCTGGGGCAATGATATCTTCAGCCATTCAGGCTTTCTCATCATCAATTCTGGTTTTTTTTCCATAAATGAACCGTTCTTAAACAGGCACACTCATGCCCATATGCAGTGCGTGCTGCATTCTCTGCTTCGAGCATAACGTGCGTGTGATTTAATAAAATGTCAATACTGGACAAATATACTATTTTCTTTCTTCATTTTCACCTCGACATTGAGAGGTTCATCTAAATTATTACCCTCCCCGGTGATTGCTGATGGCACTCATAACTATTTTTAAACGGTTACTATCCTGTTTGTAACGGCAAAAACTTTATCTTTGCCCCGAAAACATACGAAAAAAAACAATTTGAAATTCCAACTACAGCATACCGATCCGAAAACGAATGCCAGAGCCGGACTGATCACTACCGACCATGGAGAAGTGGAAACACCTGTTTTTATGCCTGTGGGTACCGTAGGCAGCGTCAAGGCAGTACACATCTCCGAACTGAAAGAAGATATAGGAGCTCAGATTATCCTGGGAAATACCTATCATCTTTACCTTCGTCCGGGGCTTGAGATATTGCAACAAGCCGGCGGCCTGCACCGCTTCAACAGCTGGAACAAACCGATGCTGACCGACAGCGGGGGATTTCAGGTTTTCTCGCTGAACGACAGCAGGAAGTTGTCGGAGGAGGGAGCCGAATTTCGATCGCACTTAGACGGGTCGCGTCATTTCTTTACCCCGGAAAAAGTGGTTGACATCCAGCGCATCATTGGTGCCGACATCATGATGGCTTTTGATGAATGTACACCCGGCGATGCGGACTATGCCTATGCTAAAAAATCGCTCGACCTCACCGAACGGTGGCTCGATAGATGTCTGACACGCTTTGATGAAACTGCATGTCCCTACGGCCACAGTCAGGCGCTCTTTCCCATTGTGCAAGGGTGTGTTTATCCCGATTTGAGACGTCGCGCAGCCGAAAACGTGGCTTCAAAAGGTGCCGACGGCAACGCCATTGGCGGTCTGGCCGTGGGTGAACCCACCGAAAAAATGTACGAAATGGTGGAGCTGGTGAATGAGATTCTGCCGCAAGACAAACCGCGCTACCTGATGGGAGTGGGTAAACCGGAGAATCTTCTCGAAGCCATTGCCCGCGGCGTGGATATGTTCGATTGCATCATGCCCACCCGCAACGGCCGCAATGGACAGATCTTCACCAAAAAGGGAGTGATGAACATGCGCAATGAGAAATGGAAAGATGACTTCTCCCCCATTGAGGAGGATGGCGCATCGTTTGTGGATACGCTTTACAGCAAGGCCTACCTGCGGCACCTCATCCACGTAAACGAGATACTGGGTTTACAAATTGCATCCATTCACAACCTTGCATTTTATGTGTGGCTGGTTGAGGAAGCCCGTAGAAGGATCATTGCCGGGGATTTTTCTGTCTGGATGCCTGAGATGATTGAAAATGTCACAAGAAGATTATGAAACAAGGAGACAAGCTATTGAGTGTAAATCGTCTGGACCGGTACATTATTAAGAAGTTTCTGGGTACCTATATTTTCATGATCGTATTGATCATTTCCATTGCGGTGGTGTTTGACATCAACGAGAAAATCGATAAGTTCATGACCAACAACGCTTCGTTGCGGGACATAATCTTTGATTATTATGTCAACTTCATCCCCTTTTACACCAACCTTTTCAGCCCATTGTTCGTCTTCCTTGCGGTGATCTTTTTCACCTCCAAAATGGCACTCAATTCGGAGATCACCGCCATCCTCTCAAATGGCATCAGTTTCAAGCGGTTGATGAAGCCCTATATGATCTCGGCACTGGTCATCGCACTCTTCTCTTTTGTCTTCGGCAGCTACATCATTCCACCGGCCAATGCCACACGCATCGAATTTGAACAGAATTATGTGGATCCGCGTAAGAAAAAAACAGGTGATCGCGATATCCAGTTTAAAGTGGGTCCGGGGACCATTGTCTACTTTGGCAATTTCGACATGCCGAGTAAAACAGGTTATAACTTCTCCATCGATCATTTCGACAGCCTCAAGCTGGTATCGCGACTTACAGCCCAGTCAATCCGTTATGACTCGGCCTTTCAGTGGACCATCAGCAACTATCAGGTACGCGATTTTGATGGTTTGAAAGAAACCATCACCCAGGGTACCTCCATTGACACCATCCTGCAGATTGTGCCGAACGACTTCATCATCGCCAACAGTGACCAGCAAATGATGACTTCCCCACAGCTGCGCAGTTACGTAAAAAGTCAGAAGGAACGTGGCATGGGTAACATCCAGGCGTTTCAGATTGAATATCATTCCCGCATTGCCTCGGTTTTCTCGGCCTTTATCCTCACCATCATCGGCGCCGCCCTCTCGGCACGAAAAGTAAAGGGGGGCATGGGGTTGAACATCGGTATGGGGCTAGCACTGAGCATGGCTTATATCCTTTTTATGACCGTGAGCTCCACCTTCGCCGTGAAGGGAGGCATGAGTCCTTTCATCGCCGCGTGGATACCGAATATCATATTCATCCTCATCGCGTTGTTTCTTTACAAACGGGCACCCAATTAAGAGGAGGTCAGTGATCAGCGGTCAGCTAAAAAATTAAAATTATGAACCGAATTTTACTCTTTTTTTTCTGTATCGTCGCTGCAAACAGCTTGCAGGCACAAAGCCGATATCCCGTCATCGTAATAGAAACCAACTACGGCACCATGAAGGCAATGTTGTACGACGACACGCCGCAGCATGGCGACCACTACCTGAAGTTGATCAAAGAAGGATACTTCAACGGGACACTTTTTCACCGGGTGGTGAAAAATTTTGTGATTCAGGGTGGAGCGCAGGACTCACGCAACGCACCCGCCGGCATACAAATTGGCAATGGCCGCACCGACATGGAGCTGATGCCTGAATTCCGGGAGAACAGGTTCCACAAAAAAGGAGCCCTGGCTGCTCCCCGGAAGGGTGACAACGAGAATCCGCAAAAGAAATCGGATGCCTCCCAGTTCTATATCGTTCACGGAAAGGAATACACCCAGGGACGGCTCGACACCATGGAGATGGCAGTGAATGTCCCCATCAAGAACCAGCTCATCCGCACCCACTATACGCCACATAAGGAGGAGCTGGCCCGTTTGAAAGAGAGCAACCCACGAGGCTTTAACGCCCTGCTCGATTCCGTGTTGGGCGTGGTGGACTCACTCTATGCCCTGGCACCGGGAAAATTCTTTCTGCCGGAAGGTTTGAAAGAGGCTTACAGCACTTTCGGCGGCCTGCATCACCTGGATGGTGAATACACTGTTTTCGGTGAGGTGACAGAAGGACTGGAGGTGATTGATAAAATTGCAGCCCTGCCTGTTGACGGCAACAGCCGCCCCACAACCGATGCAAAGATCATTCGGGTTTACACAGAATAGGTTTTGACCCCGGTTATTCCCTGATTACTCGATATTTTTTCGAACCTCTTCGAGAAATCTCTTCATACCCTCGCTGTCTTTCTGTTCCACAATGGTCAGCAACTCTTTGAGTTTCTCCCGTATGTGGGTCAGCTGACCGGGCGTGTAGGGATTGAACAGGATTTCAGTCAGCAGGAAATCATCTTCCGAAAGCAATCCCTGTGCAATTTGCATGTGCTTTTTGAAAGTAGTTCCCGGTGCGTCCTGGTGTTTCATTACCGACGCAAAAACCAATGTTGAGGCAAAGGGAATGGAGAGGGAGTAGGCAATGGTCTCATCATGTTCCCGAAACGAATATTCAAATACATTCAGTTTAAGATGACGATAGAGATCCCTGAAAAAAACCTTGCCCAGGTGAGAGGACTCCGAGATGATGATGGCGCTCTGCGTACTCAGGTCGCTCAGACTGGCAAAGGTGGGGCCAAACATGGGATGAGTGGAGACAAAAGGGCGCGTGTGCTCTTTATAAAACTCCTCGAGTCCGGTTTTAACCGAAGCTATGTCGCTTAGAATGCAGGTTGCCGGCAGATAAGGGAGTACCGACTCAAAGGCGGGTATGGTGTACTTGAGCGTGGCGGCATTGATGACCAGCTCCGGAGCAAATGCTTCCACTTCCGCAGCCTCGGTCATCCGCTGCGTGTTGTAGATAAAACGCAGCTTCCTGGAATCGGGTTCCAGCACAGCCACCTCGTGGTCAAAACTGAGCACATCGGCAAAGAAGGATCCCATTTTGCCAGCTCCAAGTATCAGTATCTTCATCTGTTCGGTTGTTTTTTAAATTTACTGCTTAAATTTAGATTTTTGCTGCATCCGGCAAAATTCAAACAAGTTTGATTTTGCACTCGCTCATCGCAAAAATTCAGTCGTTATTCGATTGTTTTTTCTCCCGCTCCATCACCACCATTTGCTGACGCACCGATTCGGAGTGGATGGCCTCGAGCACTTTTTTAATGAACTCGCCCGACATCTCCATTCGTTCTCCCTGGTAGGCACGGTCGGTCAGTATCTGATCATAACGCTGTGTCTGCAAAATGGGCATATCATGCTCCAGCTTATAATATCCGATCTCCCGTGAGACACGCATACGCTTGGCCAGCAGCTGTAGCAGTTCATTGTCGAGGTCGTCGATCTGATCGCGCAAGACCGAGAGGTTTTCGGTGGTCTGCATGGTATCGCGAATCACGAGGTTCTGCAGAATTTCTTTGAGTGCTGCCGGCGTTACTTGCTGCGCCTTATCGCTCCATGCCTCATCGGGAGTACAATGTGACTCGATGATTAACCCGCCATAGTTGAGGTCCATTGCCTGCTGGCTGATTTTCTGAATGAGATTTCGCGCACCGCCAATGTGGCTCGGATCACAGAAAATGGGCAACGTGGGAAAACGCCGTTTCAGTTCAATGGGAATATGCCATTGGGGGATATTGCGGTAAATGGTTTTGTCGGTGGTGCTAAAACCCCTGTGTATCACCCCCAGTCTCCTGATGCCCGCATTGTACAAACGTTCCAGGGCGCCAATCCAGAGTTCGAGGTCGGGATTCACCGGGTTCTTAATCAGCACGGGAATATCCACACCCTTCAATGTATCGGCTATTTCCTGTACCGCGAAAGGGTTGGCTGTGGTACGGGCGCCAATCCAGAGCATATCCACCCCATACTTCAATGCTTCGTAGACATGCTTCTCGGTCGCCACCTCGGTCGCCATATACATGCCTGTCTCCTTCTCCGCCTGCATCATCCATTTGAGGGCAGGGCTACCTATTCCTTCGAAACCGCCCGGCTTGGTGCGTGGTTTCCACACCCCAGCTCTGAAAATTTTTACGCCGTTGGCAGCGAGTTGTCGGGCCGTAGTCATCACCTGTTCTTCTGTTTCGGCGCTGCAGGGTCCGGCAATCACCAGCGGCCGCTTATCGTCTATTCCCGGTAATAATATTGATTCAAATTCCATTGTTATCTTGTTATGCGTTGTTATTCAAATTTACTTTGTAGTGCTCCTCAATTCGCTTGTAGGCTTCCTGCATCTTCTCCACGGAAGAACCAAGTGAGATGCGGACATAGCGTGCGCCATTGCTGCCAAAGATAGAGCCGGGCGTGATAAAAACCCGCGCACCGTGCAGTAACTCATCCACCAGTGCTTCGCTCCCAGGCAGCTCGTCGGGTAGCTTACCCCAGACAAACAGTCCTACCTGTCTCCTGTCGTAGGCGGCATGCAGCAAATCCATTATTTTCTCTGCCCATATGCGCCGCTCAGCATAGATGCGGTTCATATCGGCATGCCAGGCCGCACTGTTCGAGAGTGCAGCCACCGTGGCCAGTTGCATTGGCTTAAACTGACCGCTGTCGATGTTGCTCTTGGCCTTGAGTACCCATTTCACAAACTGCGCGTTGGAGGCCAACATACCCATGCGCCAGCCCGACATGTTGTGCGACTTGCTCAATGAGTTCAACTCAATGCAGATATCTTTGGCTCCCGGCACCGATAAGATGCTCATGGGCGTATCATTCAGGATAAAGCTGTATGGATTATCGTGGCAGATGAGGATGTTGTGTTTCTTACCAAATGCTACCAGCTTCTCAAACAGCGATTTCGAGGCATTGGCGCCCGTAGGCATATTCGGGTAATTCACCCACATCAGCTTTACTCCCCTCAGGTCCATCTTCTCCAGTGCCTCGAAATCGGGCTGCCAGTTCTCGTCTTCCTTTAAGTCGTACTGAATTACCCGTGCTCTGAGCAGTTCCGACACCGACGTGTAGGTAGGGTAGCCGGGATTGGGAACCAGTACAGCATCCCCGTAATTCAAAAATGTCATGGATATATGGAGAATACCCTCTTTTGATCCGATGAGCGGCAACACTTCATCCTGTGCCAGCGACACACCATAGCTATTTTTGTACCAGTCGGCATAGGCTTTACGCAGTTCGGGTATGCCTGTATAGGGCTGATAGGCATGTACATCGGATCTACGGGCTGTTTCACACAGCGTGTCGATGGTCTCCTGTGAAGGCATCCTGTCGGGTGCCCCCACAGCCAGACTGATTACATCCTTTCCTTCGGCATTCATGCGGGCCACTTCCGCCAGCTTAACTGAAAAATAGTATTCCTGAATGGACTTGATATGTTCGGCAGGTTCAATGTGCATCATTTTCATTATTTATTTTTTCTACTTCGCTCTTTTTATGTTTTTCCTCCCTGTATTCGCCCAGTACTTTCAAGCCGCTGATCAGGGGCATGATGGCATCTATCGATTGCCTGTAACGATTGTAATCGCTGAAGGTAAGGTCGATATAGAACTGGTACTCCCACTCTCTCCCGATAATCGGTAGCGACTGAATGCGGGTGAGGTTGACACCGTAAAACGACAAAACCGAAAGCACCTGTGATAGACTACCCTCAGCATGGGGTAATACAAATACCAGCGACGACTTGTTGATGTTGTTGTCTTTCTGAATCTCACGCAGCATCTCCTCACGCGCCAGAATAAAAAAGCGGGTGAAATTACGTTTGTTTGTTTCTATACCCGCTGCGAGGATTTCCAGTCCGTACATTTCGGCCGCGAGGCTGCTGCAAATGGCAGCTGTACCGGCCAGTGCTTTCTCTTGAATATCCCTGGCTGCGAGCGCGGTGTCGTCGTGCTCCACCACCTTAATGCCAGGAAGGGTATCGAGAAAATCTTCACATTGCATCAACGCCATGGGGTGCGACATCACCTCTCTGATATCAGCGAGCGTCTGCCCGGGTAGAGCAGCCAGTGAATGGGTAATCCGCAACTTATGCTCCCCAGCAATCTGCAGGTTGTGAATCTTTAACAGGTCGTGATTCTTCAGCAGACTGCCGGCAATGGTATTTTCGATGGCCATGACACCCACCAAGTGCGGATCTTTTTCAGCCTCTGTGAAAATGTCGCGAAAGGAACTGCATGGTACAATCTCCACATCTTCGCCACTGAAATATTCGCGTGCCGCGATTTCGTGATAAGCGCCCAAACCTCCTTGTATAGCTACTCTTTTCATTTATTCTTTTTTTTCAAAAAAAAATCCCATCGTGTTACCGACGGGACTTTATTTGTATGATATGTTGTTATCTTCTTTTTTGCATATAAAATCCCGCCTTTACCTACTAAAGTAAAAGTAAAAACCGAAAGAAAATGCAAAAATCGAATTATTCACGTTCATATTCTTGTTGAATGATGGGTGCAAATGTACAACATTTTTCATATAAACAAATAAAATGAGAAAAAAAATATGATTGCCGACCGAGAAAAATAACTGCTTTTTTCAAGAAGCCACGGTTATTTCTGGCAAAAAAGTTTATATTTGCACATTAAAAAAAGCCGAAAACTAATATTTTACATATTTACAACCTAAAATAATTAAAGCATGTTCAAAAATCATCCCAAAGGTTTGCTTGCAGCATCACTGGCAAACATGGGTGAGCGGTTTGGTTTTTATACGATGATGGCCATCCTCTCGCTCTTTATTATGACTAAGTTTGGCCTGGACGAAACCAAAACCGGCATCATCTACTCTATTTTCTATGCCTCCATCTACCTGTTGGCACTCGTGGGCGGGCTGCTGGCCGATAAAACCCGTAATTACAAAGGCGTAATCCTGACCGGCTTGTTGCTGATGACGCTGGGTTACGTGATCATCTCCATTCCCACACCCACACCGGTTCCTGCCGGTCAGTTCGGTCTGCTGCTGGCATTCACCTGCTTAGGTCTTCTGGTGATTGCTTTCGGTAACGGATTGTTCAAAGGTAACCTACAGGCATTGGTAGGACAGATGTATGACAATCCGAAGTACAGCAAAATGCGCGATTCGGGCTTCCAGTTATTCTATATGTTTATCAACATAGGAGCCATCTTCGCCCCCCTATTGGCCGTAGGTGTCAGAAACTGGTGGGTGGAGAAGAACGGTTTTCAGTATCATGCCGACCTGCCAGCGCTGGCACACCAGCAACTGGGAAATACCATTACCGGTGAGGGATCAGAACGTCTGCAGCTTCTTGCCTCGCAAATGGGCTATACCGGAAGCGACCTTACAGCCTTTGCCGATGAGTATCTGGGCATTTTCACCACCGGGTTTCATTATGCCTTTGCAGTAGCCATCCTTGCCATGCTGATCTCTCTGGTGATTTTCATGATCAATAAGAAGGGGTTCCCCGATCCTGCCAATAAGCAGCAATTAGCCGAAAATGGTGAAGCAGTGGAAGAAATGGATATCAAAGAGGTAAAGCAGCGCCTTTATGCCCTGTTTGCCGTGTTTGCCGTGGTCATCTTCTTCTGGTTCTCTTTTCACCAGAACGGACTCACTCTCACCTATTTTGCGAAGGATTATTCCGACCTGAGCCAAATTAAGATCAACCTGGGTTTTGCCAGCCTGCAGGGAGCAGAAATATTCCAGTCGATCAATCCTTTCTTCGTGGTGTTCCTGACGCCCATTATCGTGGGTTTCTTCGGCTGGCTGCGTGCCAAAGGTAAAGAACCTTCCACACCCCGAAAGATCGCTATTGGTATGGGAATTGCCGCATTGGCCTATGCCGTGATGGCATTCGGATCGATGGGTCTCCCCCTGAAGGGAGAGGTGGATGCCATGGGTGGACTGCCCGATGCTACCCGTGTAACCCCCTGGTTGCTCGTCGGCACCTACTTTATTCTTACGGTTGCCGAGCTTTTCATCAGTCCCCTGGGTATCTCTTTCGTCTCGAAGGTAGCTCCTCCAAAATATCAAGGTATCATGCAAGGAGCCTGGCTGGGTGCCACCGCCATAGGGAACAGCCTGCTCTTCATCGGCGCCATATTTTATACCACCTTCTCCATGTCGGCTACCTGGATGGTTTTCGTGGTTGCCTGCCTCATCTCCATGTTTACCATGCTGGCGATGATCAAGTGGCTTGAAAGGATCGCAAAATAAATATCAAAACATTTCTGATATACCGGGAAAGGCCGTCTCATGTTTTATGATGAGACGGCCTTTCTTTGATACTTCGCTGGTATCCCTCCGTTATCCCTCCGTTATCCCTCCGTTATCCCTCCGTATATGTATAAGGAGATAACGACCCATTACCCATCCATTATCCGTGCAAGACGGTTCTTTGCAGGGGCAAGAACAATAAATGCTTTGAGACAGCCTCTCTCTTTTTACACAAAGGTGAGTCTGAAAACGGTCCAATCCCCGTCGGTGAAATGGGTCAGCGTGCCACCATGCAAACGCATGATGTAACGGGAGAGACTTAAGCCGATGCCGGTACCCGATTCTTTGGTCGTAAAGAATGGGACAAAAATATTGGGCAGCACTTCTTCCGGTATGGGCCGTCCATTGTTGCACAAATCGAGATGCAGCTTCTCCCTCTCCCGGGTAAGTGCGATCCTGATCTCTCCTCCTTCTCCGGCGGTGGCCTCGACTGCATTTTTAAGAAGATTAAGCAACACCTGCTTTATCTGTGATTCGTCTAATGTGACCATCATCGGCTGCGGAGGCAGTTGCAGGGTCACGGTCACATTCCATTCTTCCAATGTGGCGGCCTCCAGTGTAATCGTCTGTTCTATTAACTGCTGCAAAGAAACAGGTGCCATCTGAGGTTTGGGGATGCCGGTAAACTTCCGGTAGGAGTTCACAAAATTAACCAACCCTTTGGCCGTGGTGTTGATTGTCTGCAACGCTTCTATGGTGTTTTCTATCAGGGGATCGACTCTTTCCTCTGCAGCAGATTCAAGCCCTGCCTGAGATTCAGCGGCGTCATCGGCTTGAACGCTCTCTCCGGCTTCAGGAGAGGCTATTGTGTATTGCTGCCCGTATGCCGAGAGCAAGGTATCGGTCAGCGAGGTTACTGGCGCGATGGAATTCATGATCTCGTGTGTCATGACTCGTATCAACCGGATCCAGGAGTCCAGCTCCATGTGATCCATCTCGCTCCTGATATTGCTCAGGGAAATAATTTTCAACTTGACTCCTCTCACCAATACCGTTGAACTTCGTAAGCTTAACTGCACCTCTTCCCGTTCGTTGGCAATCTTCAGGCTCTTTGTATCGGTATCATTCAGATTGCGGATCATATCGGGAAGCGACTTATCGAGAGGTGCCAACTGATTGATATGCGTAAAAACAGGAAGCCCGAGCAGCTTGTTTACAGCGCTGTTGATCTCGACTATCTGATTGTTTTCATCCATGATGATGATGCCGGTAGATACACTCTCTAAGATTACAGCCTGGAATTTCTCGTTTTCAATAATCTCCTTGCGGGCTTTTGCGAGAATATCCTTGATGCGGTTCATCATCCGGTTCAACTCACGCTCTCTTCCCGAGAGCTTCGTTTCCCTGAAATGAAAGGTAAAATCACCATTTTCCAGCGCATTGAGGAGGAAAAGAATATTTTTATTAAACTGATTGTAATGCCGACGCAACTGATAGATCGAATAGAGCACCAGAAAAAATGAACAGAGCATGTAAACATATTCCTTCTGCCATGCTAAAACGGTACAGATCACCACGGCTCCAATCAATAGAAAGAGATAAAAGTAGAGCTTGTATTCAATGGATTTAAACATGGGAAAAATAGCTAAAGTCCATACTTCCTGATTTTACTATAAAGCGTGGGACGCGAGATACCGAGTTCCTTTGCGATGGCGGACATATTGTTTCCACCATGCTGCATGGCTCGCTCAATGAGCCTCTTCTCCATCTCCTCGAGTGTGGCGTTCCCCAACTCATATTTCTTCTCACGATCCAACGGACGCAGAAACAGATCAGATGAACCAATGAGAGGGCCATCCGACAAGATCACGGCCTTCTCGATGGTATGCTCCAGTTCACGTATATTGCCAGGCCAGCTATACTCCTGCATCTTCCTGACAGCTTCACCATGGAGTGTGAGACCCTTTTTGTTGTACTTTGCAGCAAAGCGTTGCAGGAAGAAAGAAGCGAGAGGCAGAATATCTTCTTTTCTGTTACGCAGGGGAGGCATTTCAATCAGAATGGTGTTGATGCGATAGAGCAGATCCTCCCTGAACAAACCCTTCTGCACATCCTGAAAAAGGTTGTGGTTGGTGGCACAAATCAACCGGATATCAATTGCGACCGGGCGGTTACTTCCGACCCTTACAATCTTTCGCGACTGCAAGGCGTTGAGCAGTTTAGCCTGCAACGGATAGCTGAGGTTCCCAATCTCATCCAGAAAAAGCGTACCTCTGTCGGCAGCCTCCATTTTTCCTGGCCGATCGCTGTGTGCATCGGTGAACGATCCTTTCACATGGCCAAACAGCTCGCTTTCGAACAGTGTTTCGGTGACGGCTCCCATGTCCACGGTCACGAGCGATTCATCTGCCCGTGTCGACTGCTGATGGATTCTGCGTGCCACGACCTCCTTCCCGGTACCATTCTCCCCGGTAATCAATATGTTTGCATCGGTTTTGGCTACTTTGTCCACCAAACGCAACAACTCCTGTATCGCTTCGGAATTCCCCCAGCAAAGTTCCTCATCCCTGTATTGCCGTGAGTTTAAGAGCTGTTGCTTCTCCTTTAGCCTGGCTACCTCTCTGCGAGAGAGCCCCAGTTCAAGTGCAGATTGTAACGTAGCAATCAGCCTGGCATTATCCCAGGGCTTCGCCACAAAGTCGGCCGCCCCGTTTTTCAGAGCGGTCACGGCCAGATCAATCTCTGCGTAGGCTGTGAAAAGTACGACCGGTAGATCGGGATACTCTTTTTTTACTTCGGAGAGCCAGAAGAGTCCTTCGTTGCCTGTGTTAATTCCGGCAGAATAGTTCATGTCGAGCAACAATACATCGGGATTTTTCTCCTTGAGCGTCGTCATCAATCTATTGGGAGAAGAGAGCAACGTTACTTCCCCGAAATGTGTATTCAACAGAATCTTTAAGGCACTCAGTACATTTTTGTTGTCATCTACTACCAGCACATGCCCTTGCTTCATCGATAAAATTATATTAAAAAGGTTGAAAGATGGTAACAAATGTACTGAATAATGTCAAATACCCAACAGTCCCTGTAAAATATTTTTACATCACCCCCCTGCGCTAAAAATATTTAATGTCTATGTATCAGCTTTTTATAAAGTTTGGCACGGTATTGGAATGATGAAATGAAACAAACAACAAAATGAATCGAACAATTCCTATCATTCTGGTCATGTTCCTGTCTGCAGGCAGATTCATGGCTCAGCAATCGGATGAAGTCCGGGAAAAACAATGGTCTCTGGATGCATGTATCCGGTATGCTGTAGAGAACAGTCACAGGCTCCATAAACAGGAAGCCCAGAACACAATTTATCATCAGGATTATGTGAATGCCATCGGCAAACTCATTCCGACGCTGAATGCAGGGACAAACAGCTACTTTAATTTTGGTCGTGGGGTAGATTCCGAGACCAACCTTTACACCAACATCAACTCCTTTAGCAACGCCTACTCGATCTTTACCAACCTGACCATTTTCAACGGACTTTCGAATGTCTACCGGATAAAAATGCAGAAGGCCAACACACTGATGGGCAAAGAGCAGATGGAGCAAGAGCGGGAGATGGTAGCCTATGACACCATGGAGGCATTCATCAATGTACTTTATTACAAGCGGATGACAGAGCTGGCAGAGGAACAGGTTAAGGAGAGCAGCAACAACCTGCTGCAGGCACGGCGCATGGCGGAACTGGGAATGAAAGCCAAACCCGATGTAGCAGAGATGGCAGCAAAGGAGGCTGCGGATATATACAATCTGACACGACAAAAAAACTTACAGCGCATCGGCATCATCCTGCTCAAGGAGAGGATGAATTTTCCGGTTGATGAAGAGTTGGATATCATGGATGAATATGAGCAGATGCTGGTCGTTCAGTCGGAAGGGGTTGTGCCGGAAATTTTCGAAACGGCAAAATCAAGCAATCCCAAAGCACAAGTTGCTGCATTGACACTAAAGATGCAGGAGATGAACCGACGAGCAATGTTTGGAGGTTTTTTTCCCGTGATCTCCATGGAGGCAGGGGTATCCACCGGATTTGTGAGGTACCTCAACGGGAGCACATATGAACCTTTTAGCGATCAGTTGAAAAATAAAAGGGGATCCTATATAGGTTTCACGCTATCGGTACCTTTATTCAACGGCTTCTCCAAGTCAACGACCTATAAAAAGAGTAAAGCGCAAGTCGATATTGCCCGCAGCGAGTACAACGAATCACTGCGTTCCCTTTATAGCGAAGTGGAACAGGCTGTGGCCGATATGAACGGCCAGGCAGCTGCCTATCAGCAGGCAGTACGACAGCGGGAAGCAATGGAAATAGCACACGAGATAAACCAGCGAAAGCAACAAGAAGGATTGATCAGTCCGCTCGAACTACATACGAGTGCCAATCGTGTGGTACAAGCAAAAGCAGAAGAGCTGAACGCATCACTGCAATATCGGCTGAAGGCAAGACTGGTAAATTATTACAAGGGAGAATCATTTATAAAATAACGTGTTATGAGCAGCATGGACAGATTGATAGAAAAAAGAAAAGGAATAAAGAAAAAACATATTCCTTTTATTGCAGGGGGTGTGGTACTGTTAACGGCGATTGGATGGCTTATTTTCGGGAACCATGCATCGAGACTCAATGTGGATTCAGACCGCATCTCCATCCAGTTGGTAACCGTTGGCGAGTTCAATGATTACATTCGCGTAAGCGGACAGGTACAGCCCATCAGTACCATACAACTGAGTGCCATTGAAGGGGGTATGGTGGAAGAAAAAATGGTGGAAGAGGGAGCAAACCTAAAAAAAGGGGATGTAATCGTCCGCTTAAGTAACCCGATGCTGAACCTGAATATACTGGACAGCGAAGCACAGCTCGCCGAGAAACAAAACTTTCTGCGCAATACACAGATTGCAATGGAGCAAGACAGGTTGATGCTGAGAAAGGAAAAGCTGCAACTCGATCTGGACGTCACCCGCAAACAGCGAAATTATGAACAGTACAAGAAACTGTATGAAGAGGAGCTGGCTTCCATGGAGGATTATCTGCAGGCAAAAGAGGATTACGAATTTGCACTGAACGGGCGACAACTGGTTGTGGAGCGCCAGAAACAAGATTCACTTTACAGAAGTGTACAAATAAATCAAATGGAAGAGAGCCTTCACAACATGCGGCAAAACTTGATGCTGATACGGCAACGGAGTGAGAACCTGAATGTGAAAGCGCCTGTCGACGGACAGTTGGGTCTGCTTGATGTGGAAATTGGACAGAACATTCCTACCGGTGGTCGCATTGGTCAAATCAGTGTATTGTCGGATTTTAAGGTGGAAGCGATGATCGACGAACACTATATCGACAGGGTAAGAACCGGGCTGGATGCCACGTTCGAACGACAGGACAGAAACTTTGCCCTTCGTGTGCGGAAAGTGTTTCCTGAGGTTCGGGAAAAGCAGTTCAAGACAGAATTCATGTTTGAAGGCGCAAGGCCCGACAATATCCGTGCGGGGCAGACCTACTACATCAGTCTTCAGCTTGGCCAGCCGGTTGAAGCGGTAATCATCCCACGGGGATCGTTCTTCCAGACAACAGGGGGACAGTGGATATTTGTTGTTACACCTGACGGGGACAAGGCCGTAAAACGGCCGATCACCATCGGTCGCCAGAACCCCAACTATTACGAAGTGACCAGCGGGCTCTCCGAAGGTGAAAAAGTGATCACTTCCAGCTACGAAACATTCGGCACGGCAGAGGAACTGATTTTGAAATAAACAAGACAATAATATGAACAACCTGAAGTTAGCTTACCGCAATCTGTTGCGACAAAAACAGAATAGTTTTATCAAAATTCTTTCTCTGGGTACAGGGTTGGCAGTCGGTTTGGTACTGCTCTCCAAAATCAGTTTTGAACAGCATTACGATGATTTTTATCCTGACAACGAGCGCATCTATCGTATCGAGACAAAAGTTGTGCGGGATGAAAAGACAAGTGAATACGGAAGTATAAGCGGAGCCATTGCGCCAGGTATAAAACAAGAGGTACCCGGTGTAACCGCTGCCACTCGCTATACAGGCTTTAACTGGGATGGTGACGGCTCATTTTCTACCCAGGACAAGAATCGGTATAAAGGCACCATTATCATGGCAGACGAGTATTTCTTCGACATCTTTCCACGTCGCATGATTGCCGGTAATGCCAAAGAAACACTCTCCCGATCCCTGTATGCCCTTGTTTCTCATTCGGTGGCAAAAAAAATGGGAGGTAATCCCATCGGGAAAAGCATTCGCCTGGACGCTCATGCGGATAAAGAGATCATTATTGGTGGTATTTTTGAGGATATCCCCGAAAATAGTTACAACCGGTATGACGTAATTGTGTCACTCAAATCCATCAGTCATTTTATGCCGGATGGTAGCGACAACTGGTTGGGTAATGACCGGTATCATGGGTATGTGAAGTTGGATCCGGGCATTCTTCCTGAAAGCCTGTACCCAGCAATTCATGAAATGCAGGAAAAGCACCAGGATCTGGAAGGAATGAGAGAAGCAGGAGTTGATCTAACTTATACGCTCAGATCGTTGACCTCCCTGCACAGCGATTCAAAAGAGGTGAAAAATATCACACTGATATTAAGCATCATCGCTTTCGCACTCATGTTGACCACGCTGCTCAATTATCTGCTGATTGTCATCACCGGTTACGCACAGCGAAGCAAAGAGTTTGCTGTAAACAAATGTTATGGTGCTGCGCAATGGCACATTATTCGGAGCATCTCGGCAGATACAGCGGTGACTTTTCTTTTATCTCTGGGCTTGGGCACACTCCTGCTTTTCTTTTTCAAGTCGACCATTGAAGAAGTGATGGGAGCCTCTCTGATTGCTCTTTTTTCCCTGAAAGCCATCTTTTTGATGTTGACTGTGCTTGCTACCATATTTATCTTTTCGGTTTATATCCCAACTCGCATCTTAATCAAGACTTCTTTGGCTGCCGCTTTACGCAAGGACAAAAGTGTGAGACAGAGATGGAAGCTTATTTTGTTATTTGTGCAATTCGGTGCTGCGGCTTTCCTGGTTACCCTCACCGCTACGATAAGTAAACAATATAACAACATGATTATCGATCACCCGGGCTATGACTATGACAACATCATCTACATAGAAATTCCCGGCGTTGAAAGCAACCGCAAGATCACACTTGCGAACACGTTAAAGGACTTACCCGAGGTGGAACTCACTTCTATCTGCAGTTCGTTACCGATATACCACATGTCAGGAAATAATATTCGCATTGATGGGGATCAGCGTGATTTGTTCAACATTGCCGAGATGTATTATGTAGATGAGAACTTCATGCCGATGTTGAACATCCCCATCGTTGAAGGAAGGAATTTTGACGACGAAGATAATCTCCTAAGTGCCTTGGTATCTGAGTCGTTTAAGACAAAGATGAAAACTATGCTGGGATGGGAAGAGGTAGTAGGAAGAGATGTGTTTGTAACAGAACACATGGGTTATGGGCCCTCCCACATTGTGGGAATGTTTCCTGATATTCGCATTGGCTCTTTCGGCGGCCAGGACACCCGTCCTGCGGTCATACATTACTCGGATAATATACCTGAAATTATGTATTATTATCAAAATTATCTTCTGGTAAAGCTAAGAAAATTAAACGCCGAGAATAAGGAAGCTGTTGAAAAAGCCGCCCAGCAAATCCTACCAGAACTCGACATCTCTTTTACTCCTTATGCCGACAGCGTCATCAACAGTTATGGCAAGGAACGGCTGTTCAGGGATACCATCATGATTGGAGCCATCATCACGCTGGTGATCTCTCTGATCGGATTGATTGGCTATATCAAAAATGAAATTGATTATCGTACTGCCGAAATTGCCATCCGCAAAATAAATGGTGCCACACTCACAGATATTCTCAGACTGTTTGTAAAAAGCATCTCGTACATCGCCCTGCCTGCTATCGTTGCAGGTTGCATCACGAGCAATTTTGTAAGCATAAAATGGATGGAAAATTTCAGTCAACAATGGAGATATACACTTGGAGAGTACTTGGTTACACTACTTTTATTATTCATTTTGATTGAGGCAACTGTCGTACTGAACTGCATAAAAACGGCAAACCAGAATCCAGCAGAATCATTAAAGAAAAGGATAGACTAAATACAACAACAATTTATACCAACAATCATGATTAAAATTAAAGCGTTAAGCAAAGTGTTTCGTACAGAAGAAATCGAAACTACAGCATTGAATCAACTCTCATTGGAAGTGGAAGATGGAGAGTTTGTAGCAGTCATGGGTCCATCAGGCTGTGGTAAATCTACCTTGTTAAATATCATGGGGCTACTCGACAATCCCTCTGCGGGAGATTATCTGCTGGACAACGAAGAGGTGGGTCATCTCCGGGAGAAGGAACGCACTCAGGCCCGCAAAGGGAAAATAGGGTTTGTTTTTCAGAGCTTCAACCTGATTGAGGAGATGACGGTATATGAAAATGTGGAACTACCGCTCACTTATCTTAATATTAAGAGCGGAGAGCGAAAGAAAAGAGTGGAAGAGGTATTGAGGAGAATGAATATCAGTCATCGTGCGGGACATTTCCCCAATCAGCTTTCGGGAGGACAGCAACAGCGTGTGGCCATTGCCCGTGCAGTGGTGGCCAATCCCAAGCTTATTCTTGCGGATGAGCCTACCGGAAATCTGGACTCCAAAAACGGGAAAGATGTAATGGACCTTCTCACGGAATTAAATAGGGAGGGAACGACCATTGTGATGGTCACACACTCCCGCCACGATGCTTCTTTTGCCCATCGCGTCATCAACCTGTTTGATGGACAGATCGTACCGGAATTAAAATTATAAAGTCTCTTGCGGGAGAATCGTTTCTCAAAACGCTGAAAAAAAATAATTATGAAACAATTTCTCAGGAATTTCAGGAAGCAGCAGACAGTAGGCCTACTCAACATATGTGGGTTGAGTTTAGGTGTAATGGTCTCCATCCTGGTTGGCTTGTGGGCAATGAACGAATTGCAGTTTGATAATTTTCATGAGCGGGGCGAGCGGATGTACCGCATTGTTCAATCCTTCGAAATGAACAACAAGCAGATAACTGCTGCCACTTCATTCAAGCCGTTGGGAGAAATTGCACAAAATCAAGTTCCCGGTATCGAGGATATGTGCCGTGTGGTGAAAAAAAGGGAGGGTGTCACAATCAACAACATGGTTCATTTCGACATCACCACCCTGATGACAGACCCTAATTTTTTCTCCTTTTTCACCTTCCACTTCAAGAAGGGTGATGTAAACAGTGCACTCTCTGCACCCGACGGGGTGGTAATCACCGAATCGGCTGCAAAAAAATATTTCCCTGATGTCGACCCTATCGGGCAGCTGATTATTTATCATGGGCATCATTTCTCTGTTTCGGCAATAATGGCCGATATGCCGGCGAACTCACACATTCAGGCGGAAATGGTTTTTCCTTTTTTCGGTCAATTTAAATCATGGCAATGGGACAGCGGCTTTTACTATGATACCTACTTTATCCTGCGGGAAAATGCAGAGATCGCTGCCATCGAGAAGGAGCTGGGAGAGATCAGCAAAATCGGAATACCCATGTTCCTGTCAGGCGAAGGGAACAAAGTGAAACTCCAGCCGCTCAGGGAGGTGCATTTTAGCGAAAGTGACGCTGAATTCGACAGTGCCGTGAAAGGTGACAGGAAATTGCTACACACGTTCATGGTGGTTGCCCTGATAATCCTCCTGATAGCTGTAATCAACTTTTCTAACCTGTTTGTTTCCACATCATTCATCAGGGCAAAGACCATTGGAATAAAAAAAGCACATGGTGCAAAACGGTGGTCACTCATCGGAGAGTTTTACAGAGAAACGGCCATCTATGTACTGATTGCGATTGGTGTCGGCATCCTGCTGACGATGTTGTGTCTGCCTGTTTTCAATGCCTACACCGGCACTACGACCGCGGTGAATCTTGCAGATCCTCAACTCTATCTGTTTCTGGCTATCCTTGCTGTCGCAACGACCATCATGGCAGGTTCGCTGCCTGCTTTCAGGCTCACTGCTTTTGGAATCATCGAGACGCTGGGCGGAAAATTCAAGGGAAAAAAAATATCATTCTTCCAGAAATTCTTGGTCATCATCCAGTTTACCGCCTCTATCAGTCTGCTGATCATCGTGATTTTCATTGGCCGCCAGATCAATCATATTTTATCGCAAGATCTCGGATTCGATAACAAGAATGTACTCTATGTTTGGGGGTGGCGCGATTTCGGAGCCGACTACAAAGCGTTGCGAGAGGAGATGATCAGGGAACCGTCCATCGCTGATGTGGCAATGAAACAATATGACCTGCCCACAGAGATGGGCAACGGGATTGGCGCCAAAAACAGGGAGAGTGGTCAGACGATCCTGCTCGACCTGTCGGAGGTAAGCCCCAACTATTTTGACTTCTTCGGAATGGAATTTGTGGCAGGGGAAAATCCACTTTACCTCGAAAATGCAGCTGAAGCAAGGGAGTGCGTGATCAATGAACGTACAGCGGAAGCACTCGGCTTGGAGGATCCTGTGGATGCTACTTTTCAGATTGTTTCTATCGGGGGCAAGCTGGAAGAAAATGATGGAAAAATATACAGGGTAAAGGGTGTGGTGAAGGACTCCTACGTGAAATCACTCCACCAACATCCCGATCCGCAAATCTATCTTCCGCTCTCCCGCGAGTCGAGCAACCCTCTCTTTTTTAAATTCACAGGTGATCCGGAGCAGGCGATCAAAATCATAGAAAAGAGGTGGAAAAGAAGCATTACCGATGCACCCTTTGAATATCACTTCCTCGATGAAACCTATCAGCAACTCTATGAAAATGAGAAGAACATGAAAAATATACTCCGCTATGCCTTATTCATCACCTTGATCATCACACTCGCTGGGCTCTTCTCGATGGCTTTTTATGCCACCCAAAGGAGGGTTAAAGAGATCGGTATCCGCAAAGTAAACGGAGCCACGGTAACCGACCTGCTCATGCTGTTGAGCAGGGATGTCATCATCTGGATCGCCATATCGTTTCCGCTGGCATCGCTCCTCTCCTACCTTTTTCTGCATGACTGGCTCAAGGGCTTTGTGGTAAAAACGTCCCTCAGTGGCTGGATATTTCTGTTAGCCGGATTTTCAGCCTTTCTCGTAGCGCTGCTCACTGTCGGCTACCAGACCTGGAAGACCGCTACAGCGAATCCGGTGGACTCGATAAAAACAGAGTAACAAAGAGTTTTTCAGGAGCACTCGCCAAAGTGAAACCGATTCTGACAAAGTTTCAGCGGGAAGAAAAAAGAAGTACGAAAAGGACTCGTTTATTGATAGATCGCATCATCGGTTGATAACTTATAACAATAACGCAACCGATGATGGCCCTATTTTCCGTATATTTGCCTATGCAGATCCAAAAAATCGCACGCAACAGATATGCATCCATTTGTACATTTACACGTCCATTCCCAGTACTCCTTACTCGACGGGCAGGCCAGCATACCACGGCTGGTAGATAAAGCTTTTGACGACGGCATGCGTGCCATCGCACTCACCGACCATGGCGCCATGTATGGCATCAAAGAGTTCCTCAATTATGTCAACAAAAAGAATGCTCCTGTCAAAAATGAAATTGCCAAAATTGAAGATGAGATAAAAAAACTGGAAGCTGAACCGACTGCTTCCAATAACGATCAGAGGATAGAAAATGAACTCCGGCTGCTCAGAGAGAAACGCATAGAAACAGAAAAAAAAATTTTCAAACCGATCGTAGGGTGCGAGTGTTATCTTGCCCGGCGCGATCGGTTCCAACAAAACGACAAAATAGATGGCAGTGGCTGGCACCTGGTGGTACTGGCCAAGAACCTGCAGGGCTATAAAAACCTCATCAAGCTGGTCTCCAAAAGTTGGACGGAAGGTTTCTACTACCGTCCACGCATCGACAAGGAGCTGCTGGAGCAATACAGCGAAGGACTGATTGTTTCTTCGGCCTGTCTTGGAGGTGAGATATCGCGGAAAGTGGACAGCGATCAGATCAATGAAGCCGAAGAAGCCGTGCAGTGGTATAAAAAGGTTTTTGGCGACGATTACTACCTGGAAATACAGCGCCACAAGACCGATCGCCCCGATGCCGATCAGACCACTTATCCCAAACAGGAGAGGGTGAACAAGGAGCTGATCCGCATTGCACGGAAATATGATGTGAAACTGATTGCCACCAACGATGTACACTTCGTGAACGAGGAGGATGCCGATGCACACGATCGGTTGATCTGCCTGAGCACGGGAAAGGATTTCGATGATCCCGACAGAATGAGATATTCCAAACAGGAGTGGCTCAAAACCACCCAGGAGATGAACCTTATCTTTTCTGACATTCCCGAGGCACTTTTCCATACACTTGAGGTGGCCGATAAGGTGGAGTTCTACTCGGTAGACCACTCCCCGCTGATGCCCTTCTACCCCATTGATCCGGCTTTTGGTACTGAGGAATCATACAAACAGCTCTATCCGGAAGCACGCCTCATCGAGGAGTTCGGTGAGAAAACCTTCCATCGCCTGGGCGATTACGACAAGGTGATCCGGGTGAAGCTGGAAGCTGACTACCTGACGCACCTCACAAAAATAGGTGCCCGAAAAAGGTATGGAGAAAATCTCAGTGAAGAGATCATTGAGCGGCTGCAATTTGAGCTGGACACCATCAAGAACATGGGTTTTCCGGGCTACTTCCTTATCGTGCAGGATTTCATTAGCGCAGCCCGTGAAATGGATGTGGCGGTGGGTCCGGGGCGCGGATCGGCTGCCGGATCGGCTGTAGCTTATTGCTTGGGCATCACCGATATTGATCCCCTGAAATATGATCTCCTTTTTGAGCGTTTCCTCAACCCCGACCGTATTTCGATGCCCGATATCGACATCGACTTCGATGATGAAGGACGCGGCAAGGTGCTTCGCTGGGTTACCGAAAAATATGGCAGCGAGAAGGTGGCACACATCATCACTTATGGCACCATGGCCACCAAATCTTCCATCAAGGATGTGGCAAGGGTACACAAACTGCCCCTTACAGAGTCAAACAGGCTGGCAAAGCTTATCCCGGACAGGCTACCCAATGTAAAGAAGATCAACCTCAAAACAGCCATCGAGAATGTACCGGAGCTGCAGGAAGCAGCCAACAGCAACGATCCGCTGGTGAAAGATACACTCAAATATGCCATGATGCTGGAGGGGAACGTGCGCAACACCGGTGTGCATGCCTGCGGGGTAATTATCGGACAAAGTGATATCTCCGACGTAGTACCTATCAGCACTGCAGAAGACAAAGAGACCAGGGAGAAGATGCTGGTCACACAATATGAGGGCTCGGTGATTGAAGAGACGGGATTGATAAAAATGGACTTCCTCGGACTCAAAACCCTCTCCATCATCAAGGATGCACTTACCAACATTGAGTTAAACCGTGGTGTAAAGATCAACATCGACACCATTGACATGAACGATGAGGTGACCTATCGTCTCTATTGTAACGGACAGACTACGGGCACTTTCCAGTTTGAGTCGGCCGGCATGCAGAAATACCTCAAGGAGCTTCAGCCAAGCAAGTTCGAGGATCTCATTGCGATGAATGCGCTCTACCGACCCGGGCCCATGGATTACATTCCCTCTTTTATTGCCCGCAAACAGGGAAAGGAGGAGATCAAATACGATCTCCCTATCATGGAGAAATACCTGAGTGAGACCTACGGCATCACGGTATATCAGGAACAGGTGATGCTCCTCTCCCGTCTGTTGGCCGACTTCACCCGAGGTCAGTCGGACGAATTGCGCAAAGCAATGGGAAAGAAGATGATCGACAAGATGAACGCTCTGAAGGAGAAGTTTCTTGCGGGAGGAAAGAAAAACGGCTACGACGAGAAGACTCTCAACAAGATATGGGCCGACTGGGAGAAGTTTGCCTCTTATGCGTTCAACAAGTCACACGCCACCTGCTACTCATGGGTAGCTTACCAGACAGCTTGGCTTAAGGCCAACTACCCTTCGGAATACATGGCCGCGGTGCTTTCCAACAACCTGAATAACATCACCGAGATCACCAAGTTCATGGACGAATGCAAGGCAATGGGGATGAACGTTCTCTGCCCCGACGTCAACGAGTCATTCCTAAAGTTCTCGGTCAACAAAGCAGGCGACGTACGGTTCGGCCTTGCCGCCATAAAGAGTGTGGGACAGGGTGCGGTAGCCGACATCATTGAGGAACGTACCAAAAACGGGCCCTTTACCGACATCTTCGACTTCGTTGAAAGGGTGAATCTATCCTCCTGCAACAAAAAAAATATCGAAGCACTGGCATTGTCAGGGGCCTTCGATTCTTTGCCGGGTATACATCGGGAACAATTCCTTGCGCAGAATAGCAAAGGGGAAGAATTTCTAGACACGCTCATTCGATATGGGAATAAATATCAACAGGACAAACAAGAATCGATAACCTCTCTCTTTGGCGATGACAGTTCATTCCAGATAGCCCGGCCCGAGATACCACACGCCCCGCGCTGGTCGGATCTTGAAAGATTGAACAGGGAACGTGACCTTATCGGCATCTACCTCTCGGCGCATCCCCTCGACGATTATGAGTTTATTCTGAAATATGTATGCAGTGCCGACACCCTGAAACTACAGGATCTGGATGCACTGAACGGGCTCGACATCTCCTTTGGCGGGATTATCACCGCTGTACGCGAAGGACAAACCAAAAGAGGATCGCCCTATACCATACTCAAAATTGAAGACTACAGCGGTAGTTACGAAATGGCGCTCTTCAGCGAAGACAGCGTGAATTTCGGACGGTATGCACGCATCGGACTGTCGATTTACATTCAGGCCAAGGTGCAGCCCAAACGATACCGGCAGGAGGAACTGGAGGTAAAAATCACGTCCATTGGATTGCTGTCGGAGATGAGGGATAAACTTGTCTCGAAGATCACGCTGCAAATTCCACTGACTGAATTAGATGACACCACCGTGGCAGAATTATCGGCACTGGTAAAAAACAATTCAGGGAATTCATTGTTATATTTCCAGATTATCGGTGAGGAGTCCCGTATGCACCTGCAGCTCTTTTCACGTCCTGCACGGATTCAGGTGAACAAGCATTTCATCGATTATCTGAAAGATAACCTGCTTATCGACTTCAAAATCAATTAATCATATAATTAAATCAGAAAAAAAATGGCGCTTCAAATTACAGATGCAACCATCAATGAGGTGTTGCAGACAGACAAGTTGGTCGTGATCGACTTTTGGGCAGAATGGTGTGGTCCATGCAAGATGGTGGGACCGATCATTGAACAGATCAGCGAAGAGTATAAGGATAAAGTGGTAGTGGGGAAACTGGACGTGGACAACAACGATGAAACCACATCGAAATATGGTATCCGCAACATACCTACCATACTTTTCATCAAAAATGGAGAGGTAGTAGACAAGGTGGTGGGTGCAGGAGCCAAGAACCTGTTCACCGACAAAATCGACAAGTTGATCTAATTGTTGGAACCTACATAAAAAACAGCATCCCTCTTTTTAGGAGTGGGATGCTTTTTTTATGGGATGCCCTTGCTTAGTATTCGTCTTCGTTGAAAAAGAAATCCTCCTTGCTTGGATAATCAGGCCAGATATCTTCAATCGACTCAAATATTTCACCGTCTTCCTCAATCTCCTGTAGATTTTCTATTACTTCCAACGGTGCACCCGAACGCTGTGCGTAATCTATCAATTCATCTTTTGTAGCGGGCCAGGGAGCATCCTCCAGCTTCGATGCCAATTCTAGTGTCCAATACATTGAAAAATCCTTTCTTTAGTTGTTTGTTCCAAATTTTGCGCAAATGTATGAAAAGTTTTTATATATCACCCTGTTCCCAAAATATTTCTTCTGATGTTTTGTTACTCTCCAGGCGGGCGAGTACGAAAAAGTAGTCTGAAAGCCTGTTGAGAAAGATAACGACATTTTCCGATACAGGAAAGTCTTCCGCTACACGATAGACAATACGTTCGGCTCTACGGGTGACTGTGCGGCAAATATGAGCCCGGGAGGCTACCTCGTTGCCACCGGGTAATACAAATTGGTTGAGTCGGGGCAAAAGTGAGTCGATTTGGTCTATCTGTGCCTCGATGCGGGCGATGTCGTTATCACTGACTATGCTGGCAGCTTTGGGTTGCTTGCTTTCGGTCTCGGTAGCCAAAAAAGAGCCTACCGTGAAGAGTTTGTGCTGGATGAAAAGCAGAAAATCGTGGTGCTCTTTCTCCTTGATTTCGCAGTTTAACCAACCGGTAAAGCTATTTAACTCATCGATGGTACCATACGCCTCGAGGCGGATATGTGTTTTCCGCACCCGTGTTCCCCCCACGAGTGAGGTAGTACCTTTATCTCCGGTCTTTGTGTATATAATACTTTTTTTCATTGTTGATAATTTAAATTGGACGTAATCAGCAGTCAGTTTTAGGGAAAAACTCTGTATACAACTGTTTTCCAGATCGTTTTATCTCCCATCATACCCAATAATGCGTCTTATAGTAGGTGGGTCGTAAGAAAGCAATGCCTATTTTCCTCCTGTCGAAGGTGATGGTGAATCGTCTATCTTTAACGATGGCCGACCAAAATTGTTTGTTCTTCCTGCTACTTATTGGATGAATTACCCAGAATGTATTTTCATGACTCAGCTGTAACAGGCTGTCGATAGGAAACTCTTGTAAACCTTCATGTTCTTTCAGGTTGACAAAGATGGCGTCGTAGGGTTCTGAGCCGGCAGGTGGCATTGCCGTCACATATTCGCATCTACTCACAACATCTTCTGGCAGCATTTTAGCTGTGCCGGCATGCACCCTGTCTCCTTCTCTCTCTACGCAGGTACAACGGATTGCAGATGAGGGCGCCACAAGGTAGCAGGTATTCACCCCCTCGGTAGCATTGATCTCAAGAATCCGTTTTGCTTTGAAATAATTAATTAAACGGAAAGAGAGCTGGTTGAAGCGGGGCTGAACATAACGCGCCAGGTCAAAAGCGTCAAGAAGGAGCGGGAGATCTTGAAAAGCATAATAGTTGCGTTGGTCGGAAATTACATTGGTGATCAAATCGAAGGCAAAAGGTGAATGCACACCATGTCCCCGTGATTGTTTCCATCGAAGCCACCACCTGAAGTGCCACATCTCGATCTTATCTTTTCTCAATTAAAGCTACCGCATATGCCGTGATTCCTTCCTCGCGTCCCACGAATCCCATCTTCTCGGAGGTGGTTGCTTTGATGGAAATGGCATCACAATCCAACCCCATCAGTTCAGCCAGCATCTGCTGCATGGCAGGAATGTGAGGATTCAGTTTTGGGTGCTCAGCACAGACCGTGGAATCAATGTTTCCCACCCTGTAACCCTTCTCGTGCAATAGGGAGATACATTTGCTCAACAGGATCTTGCTGTCGGCATCCTTATAGTCGGGTGAAGTATCCGGGAAGTGATAGCCGATGTCACGCAGGTTGGCCGCACCCAAAAGTGCATCGCAAATGGCGTGGATCAACACATCGGCATCGGAATGGCCCAACAACCCCATGGGATAAGCAATTTTTACTCCGCCAATCCAGAGCTCACGACCTTCCACTAAACGATGCATATCATATCCGAACCCAACCCGTATCTGCATAGTTACCGTATTAAGTTTCTGATGCCCTCAATGTCGAATCCCAACGAAAGTCGCAAGGTCTGATCCAGCGGGTTCGACTGTGCGGTGGAAATGAGGTAGGCAGCGTCCACCTGAAAAGTTTTCATCCTGAACCCCGCTCCAAAAGTAAAATAGCGCCTGTTGCCCTTGTATTCGTTTTCGTGATAATACCCTGTTCGCACGGAGAACTGATTCAAGTAAGTGTATTCCATACCCACCGACCACATGATCTCCTGCAGTTCTTCCTCAATTCCGCGTGGTGCGTCGCCCAGTGACTTGAAGAGGCCCACAAAAGAGGAGATAGCCTGGTAATCATCGATACGTTGTTGCGCATCTTCAGCAGTCTCTCCCTCTGCGGCTAATTGCGGGGTGGGAACAAGCAGCTTGTTGATATCCACACTAAGGGAAAGAGTATGATCTTTTGCTACAGGGTATCCCAGAGAGGCTCCCAGTCGCATATTTGCAGGAAGGAAATAGGAGTTGGTCCCGCCGTCGTATGAAATTTTAGTCCCTATATTGGAAAAGTTGAAGCCCAGACCGAGCAGCACCTCTGAATGTCCCAGTGAGAGATAGGATTCATTGTAACCCGCTATATCTGCAGCAACGGCATTACCGGGAGTTGTTTCATCACTACCTGTGGAGTAATCGGCACGGATATATCTGAGTGTCACGGCGCCGGAAAAGGTCTCCGACAACCTTCTTGAGTAAGCAAGGTCGAGTGCAAACTCATGAGGCGACACTGTTTGCCAGAAATCACCATTCATATCTGCAATATCGATGCTGCCCAGGGAGAAATAGCGCAACGAAGCGCTCAGTGCATCGAGGTTATCACTACCCAGCTTCCAGAATCCGGAAGCATAAAGCAGGTTTATGTCACTCACCAGCTTGCTCAGCCAGGGTGTATAGGAAAGTGCCACACCTCCTTGGGAGGAAACAAAAGGGTACTTGGCTGCATTCCAGTGTTGTGAATAAAGATCGGGCATGGTTGCCGCACCCATATCTCCCATGCCTCCACCTCTGGCATCGGGTGCAAATAGCAAAGAGGGCATGGCCACCGGTATGGGATTATACTCCTGTGCCGGTAACAAACTGCTCCACATCACCAAAAGACAGCTGCACAAAAAAGCACGTATCGTTTTGTTCATTTTGAATCGATTGACTATTGATGGTCTTGTGGCCAGGCAAATTTATTTTATCCTGAAATCTAACAATTTTTTCTCTCCGATGTATCCCTCCAAGTGGTCGTCAATCTTCACTGGTCCCACGCCAGCGGGGGTACCGGTAAAGATCAAATCACCCATTTTCAGTGTAAAGAATCGGCTAATATACGAAATAATTTTATCCACCGAATAGATCATATCGGCAGTGTTACCCTGCTGCACAGGTTTTCCGTTGATATCGAGATGAAAATCAAGTTTGTTGACACAACCGGCCTCTTCTTTTGAGATAAAAGAACCTATTGCTGCAGAATTATCGAAGGCCTTGGCGATCTCCCAGGGTAGTCCCCGCTCCTTTAGTCTTCGTTGGAGGTCTCGGGCTGTAAAATCTATTCCCACTGTAACCTCTTCATAGTAACGATCGGCGAAACGTTCCGCAATATTTTTCCCCAACCGGCTTATTTTCACCACCAGTTCTGTTTCGTAATGCAGTTCCTCCGAAAAATCAGGTAGAAAAAAAGGCTTTCCTCCCTTGAGCAATGCCGTATCGGGTTTCATGAAGAGCACCGGATCCTCGCTTTCAAACGTACGCTTCATCTCTTTGTTGTGTGATGCGTAATTGAGACCTATAGCAAAAATCTTCATGAGCGTAAACGGTTAAACATTACCGCAAGGTGTGCATAGAGCGAGGTGTTTTGCAACACAACTCCTTCCGGTACGCGTATTCTAAAAGGAGTAAAATTCCATATTCCCTTGATGCCCCCTCGAATCATAAAGTCGGATACTTCCTGTGCATATCCCGGCGGTACGGTCAGGATACCTATTTCAGCCTTTATCTTCTCGTTCTTCTGGAAAAATTCATTGGTATGAAAAACAGGAATATGATGTACCTGCTGATTCACGATGGATGGTTTAACATCGAATCCCGCGATAATCTTGAGACCGTATTGTTCCAATCCTGAGTCAGACAGCAAAGCAGCCCCCAGACTACCCACCCCAAACAACACCGCTTTGTGGGTTTGTTTGAAACCGAGAAAAGTCTCGAGTACCGAGATCAAGTCATCGATATCATACCCTACTCTTGTTTTGCCATTTACATTGACATAAGATAAATCTTTGGCTATCTGCGAAGCAGAGACATCAATCTTCTTGGCTATTTGTGTAGACGATACAATGATTTCTCCCTGGCTTTTCAATAATTTCACATACGATAAGTACCAGGGGAGCCTTCTAAGCGCGGGCTCAGGTATTTTAGCAGAATCAGTCTGAACGGGCATACATTCGGTCAATTTACGATAACGTCCACAAAGATACGTTCTTTTCGGAGAAATTTGAGAATTTTCACCCGCTAATTAAAGAGTTATTTCTTTAATTAACCACCCATTCAAACAGATTTACAATTCTTCATCTATCAAATCCTCCTGCAAATTCAACGGAACTACTTTTGTGGTTCTCGATTTTTTAATAAGCGGGGTAAGTTTATTCTTAATGATGGTTTTATAATGACTGCTGTTTTCGTGTATTCTATAAGCCTTCTCACTCTCGTAGCTTTCATAAAGAAACAGGGTGTTGGGGACATCTTCACTCAGCAACACGTCGTAAACAATGCACCCCTCTTCATTTTCCAACGTGAGTACCTGTGCTTCCAGCAGCAGGTCGATGGCGGTGTCGAGATCCTGCTCATTGAAGGTCAGTTCCACAATGATGGCATAAGGATCGTTGGCCTCTTGCGCCTGCCCCGGCACTGTACCGGACACAAACAGAAGACTCCACAACAGGAAAGAAAGAATAGTTTGTTTCTTCATATCATGAAAATTAAAGGGTTTTCTATTAATGGCACAGTTTATCAGTGCCTCATTCCAGAGACATGGCGCATGACCGCCCTCACCGAACCCAGTTTCAGGCTGGTATCAATGATAACAGGAAGGCGGTTTTTATCATTGGTTATTGATGCACTAAGTGATTCCTTGGGGTTGGTAAAAGCATCATCCTGGATGGTCATGGAGATGTTGATTACATTGTATGTTTTGCCGTCATTTATTTTCACCGATGAAGTTCCCAAATAATTCACATACATGTCAACAGGTCTTTTGCCGGAGATAAAACGGATATAATGCCTGTCGCCTACCTTCATATCGGTGTAATCGAGGTTTCGCACATAAGAAATTACCGAGAGATAGTCGTAAGTACACTGATCGGTTGTAACCACCTCGTCGAAACGCTCCACATTATTTCGGGTACGCAGTGCTCGTATACTTATCATATCTCCTTTATAGGTAAACGATTGCCTTTCCACAGAGTAGTCTTTCCCCTCAAAGGCTTCTTTCGTGAACAACAAAGGTCTTAGATTATGATCGATGTACGAGGTGAGGGTATCATTCACCGTGTATAGGTTACCTGCCAGGCCGGAGGTGTTGAGCATCATCACTGTTTTGTAGGCGTTCTCACCCCTGTAGTTGGCATCCATTATCTGCATCGATCCTCTGCCTGCACGTGCTTTCAGTAGGCCAAAATCGAAATAAAGATCATATTGTATATTTTCTCCGCTCGTGAAGGCTGTATTCGTGAGCTTACACTGCGCCTTTGCAGGCGGTAAAGGCAGGAAAAAAAATAGTATGGTTGATAGAATAAGATATTTTTTACTCATTGTCATTTTTTTTCGTGAAACATTCGCGGCAGCTACCTTATTCCTCCAGTTTGCTGCATACCTCCCATGCCACCCGATCCACGTCCCCCGCCGGATCCGAAAGGTGAGCTCTGCTGGCTTCGTTGTTGATTATCCCGGTCTCTGTTGGGATCTCTCTTTTTTTTCTCTTCGGGTTTATTTTTCGTTATTTCGAGTAGCTTCTGTTTGATAGCCGGAACCGCATCAATTTGCCACTCCTCCATGTGATCGGAGTAGGCCCTTATGACCCACTTTCCTGGGTAATAATATACCATTTCAGGTTGTCGTTTGGCCTCGTAATTTCCTGTTGTCCACACGCCATCTTCGTTATCGTCAATCACCATGCGCGCGTAAATCTCACCCGGTGGTAGATCCTGAAACCTCACCTGGTTTTCTTTGACGAAGCTTTTCCGAAAAGGTTTATCCGACTTGTCGAGCAGTTCCACGAAAGCCTTCTTCCCCTCGGGCAATCCGCTAATGCTCACTTCAAGGTTACCGTACTGATCGAGAGGCTTCACTGTAAAAGATTGTTCATACTTGTTGTTCCACAGCCCGTAATGACTGATCAGAGTGGCGGAGTCAACCGTTAGTTTATACTTCCCACCTGGTTCCCAACGAGGTCGGATGGTGAATTTACGGGGGTTCAGCGTATCTGATTCCATCCGGAAATGCACTATTTCAAACAGTGTGTCAACAGCCATCTCCAGCCGCACGAGAGATGAATCGAACACGAATACAGGCTGCTCAAACTCAAATCGAATGGGATTGAACAATTCAAAGGAGGGTTGCACATTGCTTTTGATATCCAGAAAACGAATCTGTTTTTCTTCGTCTTCCTCGTTTTTCTTCTCCTTGCTTTCCGCTCGTCTGTCGCGTGTCGATTTACGAAGATTGAAGCTGAGTGTATCAGTATCGATAAAATTTTTGTTGAGTGTGTCGGTGCGGGTATAATTAATTTTCATCCTGATGGTATCCTGCTTGTAAATCAGCGAGTCAGTGATCCAGAGTGTCAGAGTGTCATTGCCGGCACTCCGCTCCATCACGTACCAGTCGTCAGCCGAAACTTCAGGTTCCAAAAGACTGAAGTCGGGCATTGCGGTGGGGGCAGCAAAAAAAAGTGTCAATTTATGGGGTTCTGTGCGTTCGTGCTTCTGCAGATATTGTCGCTGGAAGTCCGACTGGAAGGAACGAAGCGTCAGATCATCAGGCAAAAAACGGGTATAATGAACCGTCCGGATGCTATCGATGGTGATGCTGTCCACAAACACTGTATCCTGGCGGACAGCCGGCATGGTGGAGGGGATGACGATGGAATCGAGGAAGGCGATGGCTTCCTGCGGGTTATCGTACTTATAATCTCTGTTCAAGTCATTCAGCGCAAATACCTTATACTTCCCGGGGGCCATACCGCGCACGGTAAAGTTACCCCTCGAGTCGGTACGCGATATGCGCTCGAAGGGTACACGAGTAAAAATCGTGTCATCGAAATTGGAATGTATGCCCACATAGGCACCTGTCACCGGCTCTAGATTCTCTGCGGTGATCACCTTCCCGGAAATAGAGAGGGTGTCTAGCTGATCGCCGGTAGAAAAGGAATACACAAAATTTTCCAGTGGATTCTCCTCGTTGTTATCAGCAATGGCATCGGTAAAGTCGATGGTGTAGGTTGTATTGGGCAGCAATTCATCTTTCAGCTCTACCACGGCCTTTTTCCCCACAGAGCGAATTACAGGCAAAATCTGTTGTGGGGGTGTAATGATCACCTTTTCTGTAGGCGATTTGATCTTGATGTTTTCATCGAATTCAATTTCTATTTTGGCCGGGGTGGCTTGGAGCGAGTTGAAGTCGGGTGTTGCACTCCTCACTTTCGGCGGATCCACATCATAGGCTCCGCCCGTGGGTGCTGCCATGTTGGCGCATGCGTGAAGTAGCACGATACCCAACACCACCAGAAAGAGAAAAGAAAAAAGTGATAGAATTTTTTGCAACATGTGATCGATTTTGAATGAACTTTACCTCTTTTACCCTGCAAAAATACAACTATTTTCGATAAGCAAAGGACAGAAGGCAAGTTTACTTGCATTAAGTCATTGCGAGAAAGCAAGTAACTTTAGTGAAGATTTCGTCAAGTAACGAGCAGAAGTCGAATTTATTTTTTGCAGAGGGCTGATGTGAGCAGCTTATGGCCTATTCTGCAATAGAGGCATTTTCGGGTATCACAATATTCTTTCCGCAACTGGATGAGAGCCTGCGTGTCGAATGCATGCCTCGGCGTAATACCTGCCTGAGTAAATTCTCGAATGATGCTGTTTCTTTCAGGTTTCAATGCCTCCATCAGGCGGATAGCCCTGTCGCAGTACTTCTCTGAGTCTGTTTTTCTGCCATACGCAAACAGCATGGGTACCACCGTATTGATCAGCAGTATATCGAGTGACGCCTCTCCCAGTTGTTTGTCCATTTTCGGTGAAATATCACCGAAGTTGTAGTGAGTCTTCCAATATTCGGATGGTGCGGCATGAAACAGCGAACGCAGCTCTCCGATCTCCTCTCTCTCCAGGATATGGGAGAAGAGGCGTCCCGAATGCTGCAAGAGGGATGCCAGTTGTGCAATGCGTATCTGTGGAAATGACCGGGGTCGTATCCTCATACTTTTAAAAAAAAGATCCTCCCTGCTCTTCAATCCATATTTTGCTTTCAGAAAAGTATATTCCTTTTTTAAGCGACAATAGTAAGTGTCACGCAGACCTTCCTCTTTCAACATCCCCGCTTGTCCGAACATAAGCGCTTCAACCTGAAGAAGATTATCGTTGTGCCGCAATAAATAATTGAACGGTAATGAGAGAGCAAGGCTTTGAAATTCTTCCGTATTCAGTCCAAAGCCAAAATTGCGAGTCAGCAACAGATAAAACGTTTCATCCCACGAATGATTGAAACGCTCCAGATGGGCATAGATTTCGTTTGTTTTACGCTCCAGCCTTTCAACAGAAAGTGCATTTAGCCAGGAGTAGAGCATGGGGGATGGTATGATGTTCAGAAATTGTTTACAGGGTATGCGACTCAGACTGAAGAGGAGATAATCAGCATTTGTACGAATATCGTCCGGCACAGTCAATACACACTGGGGTATCTGCTGCCCTCTTTGGTTCATCACCAAAGCGTTCACGTTTTCCGCCAGATGAAGGATGACCGAGTTATAAGCTTTGTCTTGCAGGTGTCCATGTTTTACCCATTCGTCGGAGGAGGAATGAATTTCTACGTTCCCAGCCCATAATTTATCTCCTATTTTTATCTTCGCGTTAAAGAAATCGGGACCGGCATCGCGGTTATGCATTCCAGGATCGATCACCTCCACATGCTGTCCATCAACAGTTTTAAGGGAGGCAGAAGGAAAGAGCCGGAACATCCACACGTAGTGAAGGAGTTGTTCTTTGGTGTTCATCATCTGCAGGTTTAAAAACCAAAATTAAAATTAATTATTTGAAAATCAAAACTTACTGCTTTAAAACTCCTTTTCTTCACATTTGTCGTACCAAAAAAGTTCATTAACTTTGCAATATGGATTGTTTTCGGACGTGAGGTATCCGCTGCACTCTAAGCGCTCACCCATCAAAACCGGAAATAAAACAATACAACAGGTTATTACATCCATTTTGCAGACAAACAAAGAAATTGATTTTCAAACAAAAAAAATTAGTACCCTTGTCTGGGATTATGCGCTACCGGGTATTGTAGGGACGGTTGTTTCTGCTCTTTACAACGTGATCGGGCGTATTTTCATCGGGCAGGGTGTAGGAGCCTTGGCCATTTCCGGTCTGGCCATTACTTTCCCGGTCATGAACCTTACCGCTTCATTGGGCATGCTTGTGGGCTCTGGTGCAGCTGCCCGCATCTCCATCAGCCTGGGAAAAAGAGACAAGGAAACATCCGAAAAGATACTGGGGAACTCACTGCTTCTCACGGTAATTCTGAATGCAATCTTTATCACCCTCTTCCTCATCTATCTCGATCCCATTTTACTGGCATTTGGGGCCAGCGACCTCACACTTCCCTATGCACGTGATTATCTGCAAATAGTTTTGTTGGGAAATGTGTTCGTGAGTCTTTGTTATAATTTCAACGCGATGATGCGCTCCTCAGGATATCCCAAGAAAGCGATGATCACCATGCTCATAGGCGCTGTATTCAGTGTGATCCTCACGCCCATTTTCCTGTATGGTCTCGACCTTGGCATCAAAGGTGTAGCATGGGCTACCGTCATATCCATGTTCATCGGAATGCTTTTCGTGATGTATCACTTTGTGCAGGAAAGTAGCCTGATTCGGTTGCGCTGGCGGAATATTCGCCTGAACAGGAGAATCATTGGCTCCATTGTTTCCATCGGGATGTCCCCCTTCAGCATGCAGGTAGCGGCATCTGGTGTCGCCGTGTTGATGAACACTTCTCTCCTTCGCTACGGAGGCGATCTGGCAGTGGGCGCTTACGGCATCATCAACACCGTACTGATGCTTTTCCTGATGGTGATCATGGGACTCAATCAGGGCACACAACCCATCATGGGTTATAACTACGGAGCAGGGAATCTGAAGCGGGTACGGGAGACACTTTATTACTCGCTCAAGATTGCATCTCTCATCACCCTCGTCGGTTTTTTGGTCAGCATATTCTTCCCTGGTCTCTTTGCCAAAGCCTTTACGTCGGACCAGGAACTGCTCTACATCACAAAAAGAGGTCTACGCATCGCCGTATCCGCTCTCCCGCTAGTAGGATTTCAGGTTGTCTCCTCCAGCTTTTTCCAAAGCATCGGCTTCGCCGCCAAATCCATCATTCAGAGTGTAAGCAGGCAGTTGATCTTTCTGGTGCCGGGCATTTTGTTATTTCCCCGTCTGTGGGGACTTGACGGATTGTGGATCGCCATGCCCGTTTCCGACACCCTAGCGGCCCTGTTGTCTCTTTATCTGCTGATGATTCAACTGCGTCACCTCAAGCGGATGGAAGCCGATGAGCTCATCAGAAAAAAGGAGGCGTGATGGCCCCAATCTGACCTATTTTTTATATATTTGTATGGATTGATGTGCAAAAAAGAAAATATGCAGTATTTACCAACATAATAAAAATGATCGTATGAAGAAAGTAGTTTTAATTCGCCATGGCGAGAGTGCCTGGAACAAAGAGAACCGCTTTACCGGCTGGACCGATGTAGACCTCACCGAGAAGGGTGTGGAAGAAGCCCACAAAGCAGGAAAATACCTGAAGAAAGAGGGCTTTCAATTTGAAAAGGCCTATACCTCCTATCTGAAAAGAGCAGTAAAAACATTGAACGTGGTGCTTGATGAGATGGACCTCGACTGGATCCCGGTAGAGAAAACCTGGCGTTTGAACGAAAAGCATTATGGCATGCTGCAGGGTCTGAACAAGGCTGAAACTGCAGCCAAGTATGGCGATGAACAGGTACTCGTGTGGCGTCGTAGCTACGATGTGCCGCCGTTGCCACTAGAGAAGGAAGATGACCGTTCTCCTTTTCAGGATCCGCGCTACAAGGGAGTAGATGCAAATGACCTGCCACTCACCGAAGCACTGAAAGATACGGTAGAACGCATTCTGCCCTACTGGAACGACACCATTGTTCCGGAGATGAAGACCAAATACAACGAAACCATTGTAGCAGCACACGGTAACAGCTTGCGGGGCATCATCAAGCATCTCAAGAATATTTCCGACGAAGAGATTGTGAGCCTGAATCTCCCCACCGCCATACCTTACGTGTTTGAGTTCGATGACGAAATGAACCTGCAAAAAGATTACTTCCTGGGGGATCCCGAAGAGATCAAAAAGCTGATGGACGCCGTCGCCAATCAGGGAAAATCGAAGTAGCACGCTCAGGATCAGGATTCAAATCTGATTCATACATGACAAAAAAAACGTTGAACCTCCTAAGCAGATGGTTCAACGTTTTTTATGATTCTGGCACGATCACCGGCCACTCCCCTCTTTTTTCTTTCTCAAGCTGTTTATCTTATCAAGCTCTTACTTGTCCTTAAATTCAAAAAAACAAGTAAAGTTGTGTTTATTGATCTTCCCCCGTCTCAACCTTCGTGCTGGGTAAGATCAGATTCAGGATGACACCTATCAGGGCCGAAAGACCGATTCCGGTCATACTGATGTTTCCTATTTGAAGTACTGCCCCTCCAATACCGGTGGTGAGGATGAGTGACACGATAATTAGATTGCGGGTATTACTCATATCTGTTTTGTTATGCACCATGTTGTTTACACCAGTAGCGGCGATCATTCCAAACAACAACAGCATGATTCCTCCGAGCACCGCCCCGGGTATTGACTTGAGGAATGCACTAATCTTTCCTACCAGGGAGAAAAGGATCGCTGTGATGGCCGCGATGCGAAGTACCACGGGATCGGTTACTTTTGTCAGCACCATGGCGCCGGTTACTTCCGAATAGGTTGTCACGGGAGGACCTCCAATGAAACCTGCCACAACACATGCAATTCCATCACCCAACATGGTACGGTGAAGTCCGGGGTTTCTCACAAAATCTTTTCCCGCCACCTGACTCACGGCGTACACATCACCCACATGCTCTATCACCGGGGCGATGGCCACCGGAATCATAAACAAGATTGCTCCCCACGAGAACTCGGGTTTAACAAATTGCGGTAGACTAAACCAGGAGGCCTCGGCAATACCGGTAAAATCAACTTTCCCCATGAAAAGGGCAGCAAGATAACCCACTATGATACCAGCAAATATAGGAATCAGCTTTAAGAGACCTTTAGCGAACATGCTCACCAAGATTGCAGTAATAAGTGCGATGATAGCCAGGAGCCAGTCTTCAGAGGCCATGCTAACGCCTGTACCTGCCAGCGAGAGACCGATCAGCATGATCACCGGGCCAATCACTACGGGAGGAAATAGTCGCTTAATGAGTCTCACACCCTGCCATTTCACCAAGGCGCTCATCAAAAAATAAACCAGCCCCACGGCAGCCAGTCCAGACAATGTTCCGGCCAGACCATACAACTCGGTTGCCTTCACAATGGGAGCAATAAATGCGAAACTACTACCCAAAAAAATAGGGACCATGCCTTTCGTTACCAGATGAAAGATCAATGTCCCTACCCCTGCGGTAAAAAGGGCTGTGGAAGGATCGAGACCAACTAACAAAGGAACTAATACGGTTGCACCGAAAGCAACAAAGAGAAATTGTACCCCCACAATGGTTTTTTGTACCGGGGCAAGTTGTTTGTTTTCCATCAAATTGTTTAACTGAAATTTGCCCGCAAAGTTAAATATTTTTTTGAGATGAAAACAAAAAATTCCAAGAGTAAAAACAAAAAGAACGGGCATCGTATTGCCGATGTCCGTTCTTTATTCTTTTTTCAAACTCAAAGTAGGGTGCGTAAATTTTCGGGTGTCATGTTCATCGCCCTGATTACTCCCTCTTCATCGATTAAGTAACTCCTGAATCCCCGATTAAGTTTAAAATCTCTATAGAGCGCCGAGGCGCTTCCTTCCATTTCACAAAACTGCGAAATTGCATCGAGGTTATCCATTGCCCATGTTCTCTCTGCCACATGGATGTTTTCATCAAGTGAGATGGAAACAAACGCGACATCGCTTTCATTCATTTTCAAATAGTTGTGCAAACTCACATTGAGAGCTCTGGATCGGGCATCATAAGAAGCCCAGAAGTTAACCACAACTTTTCTGCCTTTGTAATCGCTCAGGCGCACACGATCTCCATTCAAACCAGTTAAAACAATATCAGGTATCATTTCTCCCGGATAATAACCTATAGAAGGAGCAGCATGCTTAACGGAACCCGATGTCAACACAAGTGTCACTATCGCTACAAGACAAAAGTTCACGTACTTCATAAAAAATATATTTTGTTACTACTCAGATTTGGCGGGTGCTTCACGCAGGATGCCAAACCCCTTAAATTCAATGACTTTTCGCCAAAAGTCTCTGTTTGAAGTGTGCAAAAGTACGTCTACTTTTTTGAATCGACCACATTTCTGAGCAAAAACTTTCCTTTCAAATGTTAATATTAACATTTGAAAGGAGCTACTCACCTCTAGATCAGTGTTATACGGAAAAGAAGGACTCTATTGCTTCGATCGAAGTGTCTTTTAAAATCACTCTTTTCTCTCTATCCAATAGATAAAGTGTGGGAATCGCTTTGATATCGTAGAGCTTTTTTTTCGTAATCTCCATCTCTTTATCATATGCATGAATCCACTTCGCCGGCATGTGTGGGAGATAGGAGTACCAGGCTGTTATATCCTGATCGGGATAGAGATTCAGTACCGCAAGCATCGTTCGGGTCGGGGTATTCATTGCCAGCGCATCGTTCAGCGGTTTCGAACTGTTCAGTTGTGCCATCACGGTTTCACAGGTAGGGCATCCGGGGTTGGAGAACATGAGCAACGTGTATTCACTCTGCAGTTCATATAATGAGAAGGTCAAACCCGACTCGAGCGTATAATGAAAATCGTTGCTCTTTTGTCCGATACGATTCTTCAACGCCATGTCGAGTTGAAACGCATACCGCGAAACAACTTCTTCTTGCAACAGTGGCGACTGCACAAACTGTTGCAGAAGAGGCAAGTAATACTCTTCGTTGCGAAAGGGAGAGTTGGGGTCATAAAAGTATTTCTCGAATAATGTGGCAAAATGTCTGTAAAACATTGTATCACTTGCCACTTTTTCCAAGGTGTACATCAGTGACCGATCGCCCTCTTCCCTGGATACAGAAGGCAAAATGTTGATGTAATCCACAAAAGCCTGTTCGGTTATTTCGGGGCGTTGGATTAGTTCTCTGTCACTGAAATCGAAACGATCCCAAAAATGCAACAGCAGGTAGGTGGTCCGCTCAGCTGGATCGATAAGAACTTCCGGAATCAATGGCAACACGAAGGTATCGGGCACGATCGTTTGCGAAGCTACGGCAACATCAGAGCGTTTGTCTGCCTGTGTCTTCTTGCTTGAGGAGCAAGAAAACAGGGCCAGCATCGCTATGGAAGCGATAGCAAGGATAAGAGTAAAATCCTTCATAATAGTCTCTTTGTCTCAATTTGGTGTAAAGATAGTAAAAAACCGATATTTTTCGTACTTTTGCAATTTACGATTTGTTCGTTTCAGTCATGGATACTTACATTGTTTCTGCAAGAAAATACAGACCCTCTACCTTCCGTTCAGTCGTGGGTCAGGAAGCTCTCACCACCACTTTAAAAAATGCCATTGCAGGCAGTAAGCTGGCACATGCCTATTTGTTCAGTGGACCGCGAGGTGTGGGGAAAACTACCTGCGCGCGCATCTTTGCCAAAACAATCAACTGTTTAAATCCGACTGCCGACCACGAAGCATGCAACGCATGTGAGTCGTGTGTTGCCTTCAATGAACAACGATCCTACAACATTCACGAATTGGATGCCGCCTCCAACAACAGCGTAGATGACATCCGCAGCCTGATAGACCAGGTGCGTGTACCGCCACAGATTGGTAAATATAAGGTGTACATCATCGATGAGGTACACATGCTCTCACAGGCAGCTTTCAACTCATTCCTGAAAACTCTGGAGGAGCCCCCGACTCACGCCATCTTCATCCTCGCTACCACAGAGAAGCATAAAATCATCCCAACCATTCTGTCACGCTGCCAGGTGTACGATTTCAACCGCATCCATATTGGCGACATCGTGGCACATCTTCAATTCGTGGCACAAGAGGAGGGAGTAAAAGCCGAGGTAGAGGCACTCAACATCATCGCGCAGAAAGCCGACGGTGGTATGCGTGACGCACTCTCCATCTTCGATCAAACGGTGAGCTACACAGGCGGAGAGATTACCTACCAGGCAGTAATCGAGAATCTGAACGTGCTCGATTATGAATACTACTTCAAACTTTCTGAGGCCATCCTCGCGGGAGACGTAGTGAATAGCCTACTTATTCTGAACGATATCCTCAACAGAGGATTTGAAGGACAGTATATCGTCAGCGGCATCTCTTCGCACTTTCGCGACCTGCTGGTTTGTAAAGATCCGGCCACGGCAGAGCTTTTTCAGGTAGGGGCTTCTATCCGGGAAAAATATATTGCCATGTCGCAGCAATGCAGTAATATTTTTCTATATCGGGCCATTGAATTGTCCAACGAGTGCGATCTCAACTACCGCCTGAGCAAAAACAAACGCTTGTTGCTGGAACTGACACTGATTAAGTTATGTCAACTTACGGCCGTTCCCGACATGGGAAAGGAAGAAAAAAAAAAGTCCATTGAGCCGATAGCACCCCAAAAGAACGAGCCACAAACTGAAACAACAACACCTCAATTCCGTAAGCCCGCTGAGGAAACAGCAAAACGTCCACACGAGAACAACCCGGAGCCGCCAACGGAGAAAGAACACCCTCACGCAGAACCTCAACCCGTGAAAGAGCTGGAGAAACGAGCCACTCTTAAACGGAGAAGTGCTTCAATGGCAAGAATGGGGGTTTCGCTCGCCTCTATAGGCATACAAAAAGAGGAAACTGTTCTCACCAAAGAGGAAGTTCAGCAAAATGGAACAAACCTTTTCACCGAGAATGAGCTGATTGACGCCTGGAAATCCTATGCTGCCACACTAAAAGAGGAAGTACTGCTCAAAAACACCATGTCGCTCTACCTGCCACGAATGCTGAGCGATGTGTTATTTGAAGTGGAAGTGAACACTGAACTCAACAAGCAGTATCTCACCGACAACAGCCTCGCCATTCTATCCTTTCTCAGAGACACTTTGCGCAACGGGGATATCACCATGACCATCCAAATCGCAAAAGATAACGTCATCAAAAAACCACTCACCTCGCATGAGATATTCGAGGAGATGGTACAACAGAATCCGGCATTGCAAAAGCTGTCAGATGAATTTGGGCTGGAGCTGAGTTGATCAAACAACCTCCTACTCACTGTCCTCTATCTCGCCCAACTGTCTCTGTCGAGGTTTCGGTAGTTGATAGCCTCTGCCAGATGAGCCGGTTTAATCTGATCGCTGCCCTCCAGGTCTGCCACGGTGCGTGATACCTTGAGAATGCGGTCATATGCCCTTGCAGAAAGACAGAGTCGCTCCATGGCACTCTTCAACAAACCAAGTCCAGCTTTATCGGGCGAAACATATTTATGCAACATCTTGCCTGTCATCTGGGCATTGCAATAGATACCCTTTATGCCGCGAAAACGATGCATCTGTATCTCTCTTGCCTTCATCACGCGACGACGAATAGCATCGCTATGTTCAACCTGAGATTGGTCGGCAATTTTATCAAATGGCACAGGTGTGATCTCAATTTGTATATCGATCCGATCCAGCAAAGGCCCTGAGATTTTGTTGAGGTAACGCTGCACCGCCCCCGGGGGACAGACACACGGTTTATCGGGATGATTGTGAAAGCCACAGGGGCAGGGGTTCATGGCAGCTACGAGCATGAAGCTGGCGGGGTAATCCACACTGAAACGTGACCGGGAGATGGTGATTCTCCGGTCCTCCAGTGGCTGACGCATAACCTCCAGCACATTCCTATTGAACTCGGGCAGTTCATCGAGAAAGAGCACACCGTTATGCGCCAGACTAATCTCTCCCGGCTGCGGGTAAGAGCCTCCCCCTACCATGGCCACATCGGAGATGGTGTGGTGCGGTGAACGGAAGGGTCTTTGGGTCATCAGCGATCTGTGCAGGGCAATCTGACCGGCCACACTGTGAATGCGGGTGGTCTCAAGGGCTTCATCGAGTGAGAAAGGAGGAAGTATCGACGGCATGCGCTTTGCCATCATCGACTTGCCAGATCCGGGTGGTCCCACCATGATGAGGTTATGCCCGCCGGCAGCAGCGACCTCCAGCGCCCGTTTCACATTTTCCTGTCCCTTTACATCAGAGAAATCGCAATCGAATACATTGCGCCCTTCCTGAAACTCATGTGC
This sequence comes from uncultured Proteiniphilum sp., assembly GCA_964602395.1. Taxonomy (GTDB): domain Bacteria; phylum Bacteroidota; class Bacteroidia; order Bacteroidales; family Dysgonomonadaceae; genus Proteiniphilum. The sequence goes on from CAZRRC010000001.1 coordinate 43,874, forward strand.
CACATCCACCTCAATGATTTGAGGAAACTGTTGTCCGTTACACATGTTGACTACCTCGCTGATATTGTTCACCCCAAACACAGTCAGTCCCTCTACTACAGCAGCCTCCTTTGCATTGGCTAAGGGCAGGATCAAGCCTTTGAAGCCATTTTCTTTTGCCATGATAGCAATCGGCAAAGCTCCTCTGAGGGGGAGGATGCTGCCATCAAGCGACAACTCGCCCATCATCACGTAATCGTTCAGCAAGTCGGGGCTAACCGCACCCGAAGCGGCCAGGATACCTATGGCCAATGGCAAGTCGTATGCCGATCCCTCTTTGCGGATATCGGCAGGAGACATGTTAATGACAATCTGTTGACGAGGAAATTTCAGGCCGTTAACTTCCAGAGCTGAGACAATTCTTTCATGGCTTTCTTTGACGGATGTATCCGGCAGTCCCACAAGCATAAAACGGATACCTCTCGAGCAGTTAACTTCAATGGTTATGAGCGTGGCGCTGATACCCTGTACGGCCGCTCCAAATAGCTTTACCAACATGTAACATAGATTGTGTAATACTTAGTTATCGCTCCTGTTTCCAATCACATCCACTACTCCCTGGGCGGCCAGATTGCGCACTTTGATGATGCCGTCAGGAGCAATCAACATATTAAACGGGATGAATTGGACATTGAAAGATTCTACGATATCTGATCCCCAGCTTTTTTTCTCGGGAACAACGACCCAGGGGATGGAATCGTTTTCAGCGTAGCTAATGGGGTACATATCAGAATCGATGTAGACAGTGACAAATGCCACACTGTCTTTATTCACTTTGGTGTATGCATTCTTCAGCAATGCCACCGTCTCGCGCGACTCAACACCTGTAGTAGAAATGAATGACAGAAGCAGATATTTTCCTTGAAAGTCATGAGAAAAAACATCTTTCTCGTCCTTATCTGTGAGCTTGAAGTAAGGCATTGGCGCACCTTCTGCAGATAGATTTATTTTCTTTGAATAAGAGCGCAGTCTCTTTGCGAATTGCGTTTCTACAACCTCCCCTTGCATATAATCCAACACCCTTTCCAGCGCCTGGGGATTGTCGCTGTTCGTAAAAAAGTTGTTGATCAGAATCAGACTCGATAATTTTGTCGGATGATCTTTGATGAATTCCTCCGCTTTCAGCGTCAGTTCATGATTGAGCAGATTCAACTGAACAATCTCATCCTGAAGAGTGAGCGAATTGCCGGTAACGGTATCCGATTCTTTTTCTTTGTTCAGATGGATAAGCAATTGTCCTCGCTGTGTAAGCAAATCGATATTGCTGGTTTTAAAAGTGGTCAGTTCGTCGTTTATTTCGTTCCCGTTTACCTTGATGAGATCGGGTAGCTGTGCATCACCTTCAACCCGAATCTTCTCGCCATCATTGGCGAAAACAACTGCGGTACTCTCGTAATTGTTCAAATAGAGAGAGAAGGTGGTCAGTGTATCAATATGACTTCTATAGCTGAAACGTCCTTTGCTATCGGTGGCAATGGTATCTACGGCAAGCGTGTCGGCCGATAAATAGGATGCAAGTATAAAAGGAGACTCCAAATTGGTGATTCTTCCTTTGATAAATGTCCCATCTTCATGCTGACAAGAAATAGTGCTCCACAAAATGAAACAATAGATTAATATTTTATTCCACTTAAACATATACAACCCGATTTTATCCGTTCTATTTCTCTTGGCTTCGTACCTTTCAATTCGATGTTTGCGCCAAAAATAGTAGAGGAACAAAGATAGGTAGTTTTTTTAAATATTCAAACATTTTCACATATTTTTAACTGTCTTTTATTTTCTGTCACCCATTCCTCTTTCAACACTTTCGCACGAATTCGAAATAAAATTGTTAGTTTTGCACTTACTAAAAAAGCGAACCATGTCATTCTCCATCATCATCCCACTCTATAACCGTCCCGAAGAAGTGAACGAACTGCTTTTGAGCTTGTGCGAGCAAACCATGAGGGAGTTTGAAGTGATTATTGTGGAAGATGGCTCTACCCGCAAAAGCGAGGATGTTGTGGAGAGATATCGAGAACGGCTCGATATCACCTATATTCTGAAGGCCAATTCCGGACCGGGACTCTCTAGAAATGCAGGAGCTGCCAGAGCAAAAAATGGGTATTTGATTTTTTTTGATTCCGATTGCCTCATTCCACCGCACTACATGAAAACTATTTCCCGCTCATTAAGTACGAACTACGTAGATGCATTTGGTGGACCCGATGCGGCCTTACCCTCTTTTACGACGATACAGAAAGCGATAAACTACTCCATGACCTCTTTCTTTACTACCGGCGGTATAAGAGGAAAGAAGCAATCGATGGACAAGTTTCATCCCCGCAGTTTTAACCTGGGTGTATCACGGGAAGCATTTAATGCCATAGGTGGCTATGGCACCATGCGGTTTGGTGAAGATATCGATTTCAGCCTTCGCCTGCTGAAAGCCGGATTCAGCACAGCACTCATACCCGAAGCCTTTGTGTATCACAAAAGGAGATCGACCTTCAAACAGTTTTTTAAACAAGTACACAACTCGGGCATTGCACGCATCAACCTCCATCTGGCGCATCCAGGATCACTAAAAATGGTGCATGCTCTTCCCGCCATGTTTGTTATTGGCATGGCGGTGGTCTTCCTGCTTTCGCTGCGTTACCCGATCTTCCTGATTATCCCCTTCCTATACAGCTTTGCCATTTTTGCAGATGCACTGCGACTATACAGATCCGCGAAAGTAGCAGCCTACAGCATTGTGGCAGCCTGGGTACAAACAACGGGTTACGGAAGCGGCTTCCTTTCCGCGGCATGGCGTCGTCTAGTCAGGAAGCAGGATGAGTTCCGTGCTTTCGATAAAAAATTCTACGATTAGCTTTTTTGACCATACGCCAGGTCACCCGCATCCCCTATGCCAGGGACAATATAAGACGATTCGTTCAACTCTGGATCAATGGCTGCAGCCCAGATCGTGGTCTTCTCTGCGGGAAAGTTTGCTATGCAATAGTCGATAGCCTGCCTGCTGGCAATGATGGTGGCAATATGGATGTGCGATGGAGTGCCTTTTGTGAGCAGCGCTCTGTAAGTGAGCTCCATGCTGCTACCTGTGGCAAGCATCGGATCGGTAAGGATCAGCATTTTTCCCTCAATGGAAGGAGAAGCTATGTATTCAATGTGGATGTCGAAAGATTGATGTCCGGTTTCCCTGTATTTCCTGTATGCCGAAACAAAAGCATTTTCCGCTCCGTCGTAATAGTTGAGCATTCCGTGATGGAAAGGAAGACCTGCACGCAGGATGGTACCAATGACAATCTCTTCCGCAGGGATGCTCACCTCGGTCACATCAAGCGGCGTGGTAATTTCAATGCTCTTGTATGTTAGCTCTTTGCTAATCTCATACGCCATGATCTCTCCTATACGCTCAATATTTCTGCGAAAACGAAGCCTGTCACCCTGGATGTTGATGTCTCTTATTTCACGGACAAAAGAGTTAAGCAACGAATTATTTTCCGAAAAATTATATACCTTCATGTTTCTGTATCTATCTATACTTCTTTTTATTTTCGGAAAACAAAGGTACTGCTTTTCTCATTTTTACTGAACATTTCCTCATTTTTTTTGTTGAAAGATGAGTTTTTGGGGAAAAAGAAGCTTAATTAAAGAAATTTTTCTCTAATTGCTTTCCAGATTAATGGAAATTGTTTATTTTTGTACTGGTGTTTTAGGACTTATCAGGAAGAGTTTTATATAATCATAAATAATAAACCCAAAAATTTTCACTATGGTAAATTTAGATTTAAGCAAGTATGGTATTGTGGGCGATTTTGAGATCGTACACAATCCTTCCTACGAGACGCTGTATCAGGATGAAATGAATCCTGCCAACGAAGGTTTCGAAAAAGCCAAGTTAACCAAAACAGGAGCTACAGCCGTCTACACCGGCAAATTCACCGGTCGTTCTCCCAAAGACAAATACTTTGTAAAAGACGACGTGACCAAAGATACACTTTGGTGGGACGGAACCATCAATCGTCCCTGCTCGAAAGATGCTTTCAATTATTGCAAAGGACGTGTCACCGAACAACTCTCAAAATCACAAAAATTATATGTAGTGGATACTTTCTGCGGTACCAACGAAGACACCCGCATGAAAGTACGCTTCATCATGGAAGTAGCATGGCAGGCTCATTTCGTGACCAACATGTTTATCCGTCCTTCTCACTATGAACTAACCCATTACGGCGAACCCGATTTTGTATGCTTAAACGGGTCTAAAACTACCAACGACAAATGGAAAGAATTCGGGCTGAACTCTGAAAACTTTACCCTGTTCGACCTGACCGAGAAAATGCAGGTAATCGGCGGCACCTGGTATGGTGGCGAAATGAAAAAAGGTATCTTCTCTTTGATGAACTACTATCTGCCGTTGCGCGGTATTGCTTCCATGCACTGCTCTGCCAACGTAGGTAAAGATGGTGATGTGGCTATTTTCTTCGGCTTATCTGGCACAGGAAAAACAACCCTCTCTGCCGATCCGAAACGTTTCCTGATTGGTGACGACGAACACGGCTGGGATCACAACGGCGTATTCAACTACGAAGGAGGCTGCTATGCCAAGGTGATCAACCTGAGTGAAGAAAATGAACCGGACATCTGGAGAGCAATCCGCCGCGATGCTTTGCTGGAAAACGTGACAGTGGATGATGAAGGAAACATTGATTACGCAGACGGTTCCACAACTGAGAATACCCGCGTATCTTACCCGATCCACCACATCAGCAAGATTGTGCTTCCCTCACGTGCCGGACACGCAAAAAAAATCATTTACCTCTCTGCTGATGCCTTCGGCGTATTGCCTCCGGTATCTATCCTGGACGAGAAGCAGGCACAGTATCACTTCCTTTGCGGATTCACCTCCAAGCTGGCAGGTACAGAGCGTGGCATCACAGAGCCGCAGCCTTCTTTCTCACCCGCTTTTGGTGAAGCTTTCCTCACAGTTCATCCGACAATCTATGCACAGCGTCTGGTTGAGAAGATGCATGAGCACGATGCAAAGGCATACCTGGTGAATACAGGATGGAACGGTACCGGAAAACGTATCTCACTGAAAGATACCCGTGCCATCATCGACGCCATCATCGATGGATCGATCGAAGAAGCCGAAACAATCCATGTACCCATCATGAACCTCACTGCTCCGGCGAAACTAAACGGTGTATCCGATATCCTGGATCCACGTAACAGCTATGCAGATAAGAGCGAATGGGAAGCCAAAGCAAAAAAACTGGCTGGCATGTACATCGAGAACTTCAAACAATACTGTGACACCGAAGCTGCCATTGCCCTGATTCCTTCAGGCCCGCAACTGGGTTAATCAGTTAGTTATATTGAAACGAGGCCATCTCAAAAATTGTTTTGAGATGGCCTTTTTTCATTTTAATATTTTCCGTAGAAGAGGGGTTTTCGGAGCGCTTCATCAATCGTTTCCACGATCCGCGACACTTTGGAGGCATTGATGTATTCTGGCAACGGGGGAGTTTCTTCCCGCAGTTCTTGTTTCGTCACCGATTCGACATAGTCCCATCATGGACGGGTAATGGGTCGTTATCTCCTTATACATATACGGAGGGATAAGGGAGGGATAAGGGAGGGATAGCGACGATACACCCACGAAAGTCCTTGTCTCGTCCTGAAAAAGAACCCCAAAATTATGAGAAAAAAGACGTTTATCAATAAAAAGCTATGTATCTTTAACCCATTACAATGAAACGATTGGTCATTCATATACTCGTGATGCTGGTTTTTATGGGAACGGTCCATGCACAGTCTCTGGCCTTCCCTTCAGCAGATGGATCTTTTTTTCAGATTGATGCAAAATATCCAACAGAAAAGATTTCAGACTTTAGCAAGAAATTAAAACCGCTGGGACGGATCATGGAGTCGGAAGGATACTATGTCTGGTGTTGCGCTCCCATCTTTGGGGATGATGGCAAGGTGCATCTGTTTTACTCCCGATGGCCTGAAAAATATGGGATGGGCGGCTGGATACACAAAAGTGAAATTGCACATGCCGTAGCCGACAAGCCGGAGGGCCCTTATACCTATCTCGAAACGGTGCTTGCACCACGCCCCGGATATTTTGATGCCACCACCTGTCACAATCCCCATATACAAAAGATTGGAGATACCTATTATCTTTTTTATATGGGCAACTGCGACGGCACCGTTTATACCAAAAGAGTCGGGTTGGCGCAATCCAAATCACTTTACGGACCCTGGATGAGACACGATCGACCTCTGCTGGAGGCAGGCGAAGCAGGTGCGTGGGACGATTGCAATACCACCAACCCTGCCTTTGTATTGCATCCCGACGGAAAAGCCTGGCTTTATTACAAATCATGGAATAAAAAAGAGTATCAGGATCAGCAAGGAGCTATTCGGGCAAACCGAAAGTATGGATTGGCCATTGCCGACCAAATTGATGGTCCCTACAAACGCTCCGGAAGCAATCCGGTCATCGACCTTTCCAAACATGGGGACAACAAACAAGTGGAAGATGCGTATGTTTACATCGAAGATGGAAAATATAAAATGTTGATGCGTGACATGGGTTATTTCGACCATGCTGTAGGACTTATCTTCACATCGGAAGATGGTATTCACTGGTCTGAGCCTGAAATAGCTTGGTTTGGTGCCGATGCCTACCTGACAGAACCCCCTGCTCCCAAACATTTAAAGAGATATGGGCGCTTTGAGCGTCCGCAACTATTGATGAAAGATGGAAAACCTGCATATCTGTTTAATGCCATGCAGGGAGGTAAATATGAAACAGCCTCCGGGTTTGTTTTTCAAATTGTGTCAGACAACGAATAAAAAAGTAAAAATGAGAAATGTATTTTGTATGCTTTTGACAGGGTTGTTGTTATCCTGTGGAGCCAATCAACCGGAGAAGATTGACAGACAAGCGCTGGTAGCGCGGAACAGTCCCAAAGTAACCGCGTTCGACAAACACGCTTCCCTCTCGCTGGGGAACGGAAACTTTGCTTTTACAGCCGATGCTACCGGACTACAGACATTTCCCGATATCTATGCGAGCGGGGTACCTTTGGGTACACAATCGCAATGGGGATGGCACAGCTTCCCCAACAGAGAGGACTTCCACCCTGAGGAGGCTTTGAAGAATTACAATTTCAGAGGTCGTGAGGAGCCTTATGCAGTGCAGTTCAACGAACCGGGAAGAGCACAGGAGGCAGCCAACTACTACCGGGTCAATCCCCATCGCCTCCATTTGGGGTATGTGGGACTGGAGCTGACAGATGATAACGGGAAACCGATGGATGCGGAACAAATAAGCGGCATCAGTCAGGAACTCAATCTATGGAATGGTATCCTTCACAGTCGTTTTATGGTGGACAATGATTCTGCTTCTGTCACTACTGCCGTACACCCCGAAAAAGATCTGCTGGCAGCAAAACTACAATCCTCTCTGATAGGTAAAGGGCGGATGAAGGTACATTTCCGGTTTCCGTATCCTACAGGCGGCCATTCCGATGACGCCTCCGACTGGAGTACACCGGAAAAACATCATACCGAAATTCTGTCTCAGGATGCAAACGCTTTCATCCTGAAAAGAACACTCGATGAAACTACCTATTACCTTCGGGTGACCCACGAAGGAGAAGCTACCTTAGTGGAGAAGGAGCCACACTATTTTGTGTTGACGCCAGGAGCCGACCAGTTCGCGTTCACCTGCGAATTCTTGGAGGAGATACCGCAACGGACCAATTACAATAGCCAGGAAGTGATGGATGCTTCCTCCCATTATTGGACCTCATTCTGGCAGGATGGTGCCGTGGTGGATTTTTCCGATTGTACCGATGAGCGTGCTCCAGAACTGGAGCGCCGCGTGGTTCTTTCTCAATATCTGATGGCCATCCAGTCGGCAGGGATCTATCCTCCCCAGGAGACGGGGCTCACCTACAATAGTTGGTATGGCAAGTTCCACCTTGAGATGCACTGGTGGCATGCCGTTCATTTTGCACTCTGGGACAGGACAGAACTGCTGGAGAGAAGCATGGACTGGTACGCTGATGCATATCCCAATGCCAAGGCAATTGCCGAAAGACAGGGCTTTGAGGGTGCACGCTGGATGAAGATGACCGACCCTTCGGCTATCGAAGCACCTTCGAAGGTGGGTTCGTTCCTGATCTGGCAGCAACCCCACTTCATTTATCTGGCCGAACTGATTTACCGCAACAATCCGTCACAGGAGGTGCTCGACCGATATGGCTTCCTGGTGGAGGAAACCGCGAAGTTTATGGCCTCTTTTGCCACCTACGATGAGCTGGAGGGGCGCTACCTGCTTAAAGGAATTATTCCGGCACAGGAGACCCTGCGCGCTTCCGAAACAATCAACCCGCCATTTGAATTGTCTTACTGGCACTATGGAATGACCTTGGCACAACGCTGGAGAGAACGCAACGGCCAACAACGCGATCCGAAATGGGACGAACTAATCGATAAGCTCTCACCGCTGGCCTACAATGCCGATGGGCTCTATCTGGCTTCGGAAGATGCGGTGGACACCTATAAAGATATCCGCTTCACTTCCGATCACCCCGCTGTGCTGGGTGCGCTGGGAATGATGCCTCAGAATAAACTGGTGCGAACCGATTACATGCAAAACACACTCAACTGGATCTGGGAGAACTGGAACTGGGATAAGACCTGGGGATGGGACTACCCGATGACCGCCATGAGCGCCGCCCGGTTGGGCGATCCGGAGAAAGCGGTGGGTGCCCTGCTGATGGATAAACGCACCAACACCTATCTGTTAAACGGGCACAATTACCAGGATGACAGGCTGCGGGTTTACCTGCCCGGTAACGGGGGACTGCTTACCGCAGTGGCCATGATGTGTGCCGGTTGGGATGGAAACCAGGAATTGAACCCCGGCTTCCCCAAAGATGGTACGTGGAATGTGAAATGGGAGGGACTGAAACCCATGCCTTGAATAGGATTAGTTTCATTGGAAGGTATCCGTGATGTGATACCTGTTTAATATTTTTTTCAATGAGGTATCTTTTTACTTTTATACTGCTGCTGTATATTTTTCCTATTTTGGAAGCACAACCGCCTGGTTACTGGCACGAAGTGCCCCGGGAACTGCGATATACCCCTGAAGGGGATGATTTCGTGATTGTGAACGGTGACAAGCGCTTCAACAGGGCACTCTATGGTACCAACACCGCTTTCCGGGTTGAGACTGGTGATATGCCTGAGTTTGGCCTCTTTATGCCGCACATGGGCGGAAACATACAACTGGGATTTCTCTCTGGTGAGAAAAGCCTTTGGCTGAACGATGCCCGGCATATCGAATCGCGATACAGAGCTGGTAGCAGGATCTATGAGATTAAGGATCCCTTGCTGGGCAATGGACAGATTACCATCATCACACTGGCCCTGGCCGATGCCGAGGGAATTATCGTAAAGATAGAACCTATAAACCTTCCTGCCGGGAGCAAGTTGATCACCACCTTCGGTGGAGCCAGTAACAGTCGTTTTTCCAGAAACGGGGACTTGGGTGTAGATGACCCCGAGGCTTTTTCCCTGAAACCGGAAGCCTGTGAAGGAAATATTTTCACCTATCATGATGAGTCGTTCCGTCTTACTTACGGAGCTGGCACACGAGGCGGTCCTCGCAACACGGTGGGAACCTTTTCTCAAGGAACTACACTGAAGAGCGGTTCACCCTACTGCATGGAGTCGGTTTCCACTCTAGTACAGTCGGATACAACCGACAACAAACCAATCCTGGTGTCTCAAACCCCACTGACAGGCAGTCCTGTTTATTTCGTCATCAAAGCGGAAGACAAACAAACACTCTCGCCGGCAATGCTTGCTCCCCTTTTTAACAAAGCCGAAGAAAGAAGAGCAACTGTTGCCTCCTCCGTGGTGATGCACACACCCGATCCCTTTCTGAATACGCTGGGAGGTGTGTTGAGCATCGCGGCCGATGGAATCTGGGACGATGAAACCCAGGTGTGGCAACATGGCGCCATTGGCTGGCGCATGCCCCTTAACGGGTGGAGAGCTGCCTACACCGGTGATGCCATCGGCTGGCATGATAGAGCCAGAAAACATTTCAACGGGTATGCCGCATCGCAGGTGACCACTGTGGAGCCACTGATTGCACATCCGGCACAGGACAGCGCGCTGAATCTTACCCGTGCCGAAAAACGATGGGGAACACAGATGTACAGCAACGGTTACATCTCCCGCAATCCACGTAACAGCACCCAGATGCATCATTACGACATGAACCTGGTCTATATCGATGAACTGCTCTGGCATTTTAACTGGACGGGCGATATGGACTATCTGAAAGTAATGTGGCCTGTGATGAAACGCCACCTCGCCTGGGAGAAAAGAAACTTCGATCCCGATAACGACGGTCTCTATGATGCCTATGCCTGCATCTGGGCCAGCGATGCGCTGCAATACAACAGCGGGGGAGTCACCTACTCTTCGGCCTACAACTACCGGGCAAACCGGATGGCTGCAGAGATCGCACGGAAGATAGGGGAAGATCCGACACTCTATCGCAACGAGGCCGACAAGATTCTGCAGGCGATCAACAGCACCCTGTGGTTACCCGAACAGGGATGGTGGGCAGAGTATAAAGATATGATGGGCAACAAGATGATGCATCCCCATGCCGGTGTCTGGACTGTTTATCATGCCATCGATTCCGACATCCATACCCCTTTCCAGGCTTATCAGGCCACACGTTATATCGACGAAGAGATACCCCATATTCCGGTGAGAGCCAAGGGACTGGAAGATGAGCGTTATCAAACCATCGCCACCACCAACTGGTTGCCCTACTCCTGGTCGGTGAACAACGTAGCCTTCGCGGAGGTGGCCCATACCAGTCTTGCCTATTGGCAGGCCGGCAGAAACGAGGAAGCATTCAACCTCTTCAAAAGCAACATCCTCGATGGAATGTACCTGGGGTCGAGTCCCGGTAATATCGGTCAGATCAGTTTCTACGATGCTGCAAGGGGAGAGTGTTACCGCGACTTCGGCGATCCCATTGGAGTATACTCCCGGGCACTTATTCAGGGCCTCTATGGGATTCTGCCTGATGCGATGAATGACAAGCTGGTTATCCGTCCGGGATTCCCTGCTGATTGGGAGTATGCCTCCCTGAAAACTGCCACCGTAGATTTTAATTTCAGGAGAGAACTGCAGACCGATTATTACACCGTAATTCCTTCTTTTGAAAGAAAGATGGCTCTTACGCTCCAGCTAAAAGCACCATACGACCGGATAAAATATATTCTGGTGAATGGTGAAAAAGCCGACTGGCAACTTATTGAAACGGTGGGAGACGCAATGATTCAGATCACATGCGATCCTGCCGCCGAGTACCGGATTACCATTGAATGGGGAGGTGAAAAGATCGACAAGGGGCAGTCGGAGTATGTAGTTGCCCGTGGTGACAGTCTGACTATCCAAGGCAATGGGCCTGTGATGGAGTTGTATGATCCACAACAGCTATTGCAAGATGCAGTTCTTACAGAAGGAACAGTTACAAGCATAGTTACCGGAACAGTGAAAGGTGCTTTGGGGCATAGGACGATCTTTCTGAAAACCGCCCAGGGCGACCTTTCGTGGTGGAAAGCCGTGGCAGTGGAAGTCACCAAACCGTTCGACGTGATATACAACCCTGAAGAGGAACGGCTCAACTTCACTATCATCAACCATACGAATCAACCCGCCCGAATAGAGTTGAAAGTAAACGGTTACATGCTCCACCCTGCAGTGATGATCCCTGCAAAAGGGAAGTCAGCCTCCTTCACACTGCCTGAGCAAATTGCCCGCATGGGTAACAACATGTTGGAAATGAGTAGCAACGGGACCACCCTCTTTTCCCGGAATATCATCAACTGGAATATCCGCAATCACCAGGCAACGTACGAACCCATCTGCATGGATCAATATCTGAATGCCGCTGTCAACCAGATCTTCACACAGGAATATCTCTCGCCTCGCTCTCCCTATACCACCTTGCAGATACCAAAACAGGGTATCGGCGAATGGTGTCATCCCGCTCTTACAGCGGAGATCGATGATACGGGTCTTAGAAGATCGAGCAAAGACAATATTTTTCAAACACCCTTTGGGATACCCTTCCGCACTCCTTCCGATCAACAACAAAACATCGCCTTCACCAGCCTGTGGGATAACTACCCGGAGGAGGTGGTCATACCACTGAGTGGTAAATCGTCTCATGCCTACCTGCTGATGGCAGGTACCACCAACCACATGCAGGCACATGTGCCCAATGGTGAGGTGGTTGTTCGCTACACAGATGGAAGCGAATCGCTGCTGACGCTGGTGAATCCCGAAAATTGGGTGCCCATAGAACAGGATTTCTACTTCGATGGGGCGGCATTCCGGTCGGATCTTCCTCGTCCCTACCGGGTAGCGTTGAAGAGCGGAAAGGTAAGTCGCAATTTCAACGAAGATATACCCACCGACGAAGTATATGGCAGATCGATCGAGGGTGGCGCCGGCGTGATACTCGATCTCCCGCTCGATCCGCTAAAGGAGCTGGAGAGTCTACGGGTGAAAACCATTGCCAACGAAGTCATCATTGGGTTGATGTCGGTTACACTGGTGCGATAATGAATGAACAAAAAAGATATGACACGAAGAACAATTACCCTTGCATTAACAACATTGATTTTATCTCAGTTTTTGTCGGCACAGCAAACAGCCATCCGCTTTGCCGATTCTGAAATGAAGCGTGCTCCGCAGGCATGGCAGCTCGATCACGGCAAACGGCTCTACTTTGGATATGCACAGGGCGTAGGCACATTGGGCATGCTGAAAGTGTGGAAAGCAACCGGTGACGACAAGTACCTCGATTATGTGGTGGAGTGGGCCGACACACTCATCAACAACGATGGTGAAATACATCTCTACAAGGTAGAGACCTACAATATCGATTACATCAACTCCGGTAAGGTGCTGTTCGACGTGTATCGCCAGACCGGTGAGGAGAAATATAAGCTGGCGATGGACCGGTTGGTGAACCAGATGAAATACCACCCCCGCACCCACGAGGGAGGTTTCTGGCATAAGCTGATCTATCCTCACCAGATCTGGCTCGATGGCTTGTATATGGGATCTCCTTTCCTGGCAGAATATGCCGTCACCTTTAATCAGCCGCAACTCATTGATGACGTAATCAACCAGTTCATTGTCTGCGCCCGGCATACCTACGATCAGGCCACCGGATTGTACTACCATGCCTGGGATGAAAGCAGAAATCAACAGTGGGCAAATAAAGAAACCGGACAGTCGCCCAACTTTTGGGGACGTAGCGTCGGATGGTGGTTCATGGCTCTGGTGGATGTGCTTGATTTTATTCCAGCCGATCATCCGCAACGAAACGAACTGCTCAAAATGATTCAGGGACTGGCCGACACGCTACCCCGCTATCAGGATAAAAGCGGACTCTGGTACCAGGTACTGGATCAGGGCGACCGGGAAGGGAACTACCTCGAAGCATCAGTCTCTTCCATGTTCATGTATGCCTTTGCCAAAGCGGCGAACAAAGGGTATATTGATATTAAATACCGGACAATTGCCGAGAAGGCCTATGAAGGACTGATGGACAGGCTCATCGTTGAGAACGAAGATGGCACCTTAACCCTCACCCAATGTTGTTCTGTGGGTGGATTGGGCGGTAATCCCTACCGTGACGGAAGCTTCGAATATTACATCGGTGAGAAGATCAGGGATAATGATGCCAAGGCGACTGGCCCTTTTATCATGGGCTGCCTCGAGTTAAATAAATAACCATTGTGACTGTGTACAGACTTTCAGAACTTACTTACATTGCTCTTAAGAAAAACTTACCATACAATGAAAACAAATAAAAAAATAATTCTGTTGGTGATCGCCACGCTGCTCACTTTCCCATTTTTCGGAAAAGAGCTTTTTCCGGACGGAACACCCATACCCGACTGGTTCAGAACTTACGAGAAGGTAGATATCAATAAGTTGGGAAAGGTATACAAAATCACCGAGTGCGGTGTGGTGAACGACAGTACACTCCTTCAGACCGAGCAGATACAGGCAGTCATCGACCGGGCCCATGCAAACGGTGGGGGAGTGATATCTGTACCGCAAGGGGTCTATCTGAGCGGTGCTCTCTTCTTCAAACAAAATACCCATCTTCACCTGGAGAAGAATGCAGTGCTGAAGGGGAGCGACGATATCAGCAACTATCCTGTTCTGCCCACCCGGATTGAGGGACAGAGCATCGACTACTTCTCGGCCTTCATCAATGCAGATGGGCTTGATGGTTTTACCATCTCGGGTGAGGGAACAATCAATGGAAACGGACTGCGTTACTGGAAATCATTCTGGTTGCGTCGCCGGGTGAATCCTAAGTGTACCAACCTGGATGAGATGCGTCCGCGACTGGTTTTTATTTCGAACAGCAAGAATGTACATCTCACCGGCGTGAGCCTGATCAATTCACCTTTCTGGACCACCCATCTCTACAAGTGTGAGAATGTGAGACTCTCCAACCTGACTATTTTTGCCCCCCGGGAGCCAGTGAAAGCACCCAGCTCCGATGCTGTGGACATAGATGTGTGCAAGAACGTGCATATTACCCGTTGCAACATCTCGGTCAATGACGATGCCATTGCCCTGAAAGGGGGGAAAGGGCCGCTGGCCGACAAGGATGACAACAATGGAGGTAACAGCAATGTGATCATCGAAGATTGTAATTTTGGATTTTGTCACGGCGTGCTCACCTGCGGCAGTGAGTCGATCCACAACCGAAACATTGTCGTGCGACGTTTACAGGTCGATCAGGCTGTCCGCCTTCTCTGGCTGAAGATGCGTCCCGATACGCCCCAGAACTACGAATATATTCTGGTGGAAGATATTACTGGCAATGCCAATAGCTTTCTCTACATAAAGCCCTGGACGCAGTTTTTCGATTTGCAGGGACAGACCGTGATGCCGCTTTCCTATGGCAGCCATGTCACCCTGCGCAACATCACCCTGGAGTGCAACAACTTTTTTGATGTGACTGAATCGGACCAGTATGTCCTTTCCGATTTCACGCTGGAGAACCTTCGTATCACTGCCAAAAAAGAGGATATACCCCAGGGTTTTATCCGCAACCTGGAGTTGAAAAATATCACGGTAAACGGTCAGAAACGATTTTGATCAGGAGTTCACCCATTTCACCCATTTCGGGCTGTCGCTATAACCGGACTTGACAACGGTCTCGATGAACTGCATGCCTCTTACCCCGTCATGTACATTGGGGAAGTCGAGCATATTTTCTGTGGGTGTTTCACCCTGTTGCAACGCCTTCACGGTGAGGGTAAAGTTGCGGTAAATATTGGCGAATGCTTCAATAAATCCTTCGGGATGCCCTGCGGGCGTGCGTGTATTCCAGAGAGCCTGACTTCCGAGATAGCTGTTGTTGCCAATGCGCACGATCTCTTCCGGCTTATCTCCCCATGTTACCCGCAACTCGTTCGGGTTTTCCTGTATCCATTGCAAGCCTCCCCGGTCGCCATACACGCGTATATTTACCTTGTTGGCTTCGCCGATGGCTATCTGAGTGGCTGAAAGTAGAGCCTTTGCGCCTTGTTCGAGGCGTAGGAAAGCAGTTCCGTCATCGTCTATCATACGCCCGGGTACAAAAGTGTTGAGCTCGGCACACAGTTCCTCCACTTTTAGTCCGGTGACATATTCACACAGGTGCCAGGCATGTGTGCCGATGTCGCCCATGCAACCAGCTTTACCCGACAACTGCGGATCGGTCCGCCATCCGGCATTGTTTCCTCCCTGCAGCTCGATGCGATCGGAAAGCCAGCCCTGCGGATACTCCACAAAGACACGCCTGATTTTGCCCAGCTCACCGGCTGCTATGCGTGCCTTCATCTCCTTTACCGCGGGATATCCGGTATAGACATGCGTCAACGCCAGTACCAAGCCGGTCTCCTCTACTTTCTTCTGAAGCTTTAAAGCCTCCTCCAGAGAGAAAGTCATCGGTTTGTCCAGCACCACGTGGATGCCGCGTTCCAATGCCATCATGGCCGGTTCGAAGTGCTGTTTATTGGGTGTGACGATGACCACAAAATTCATTCTTTCCTCTTCGGGCAGTTCCATTTCACGGTCAAACATCTCCTGATAGGAACCATAGATGCGATCATCGGGCAGGAAATAGGCACGTCCTGAGCTCAGTGACCGTTCCGGGTCGGAGCTGAAGCAACCACATACCAACTCGATCATGTTTTCCATCAATGCGGCACGTAAATGAATGGCGCCGATAAAACCGGTCTTGCCACCTCCGACCATGCCCATTCTTAATTTTCTGTTTTTCATATTATTAAAAATAATTTATACAAGTATCGTTTTTTTTATGCGAGATGTTTGCGATTAAAACATTCGGCTGTCAATGTTTTGCGACCCATAATAGTTTACATGAGCTAAAAGAGTAGAACTTGCTTTGCTTTGTGAAAATTGAGTTTATTCCAATTTATAAAGCATCATCTTCTTTCGAGAAGAATGCGTCAAAAGCGTGTGCCGAAGGTTGGAAATCGATTTGTTTGGTGAATACACAGGACTCGCGGGCGCCCTGTTCGCGATCCATGGCACTGTCTTCCCACTCAATGGAAAGCGGCCCCCGGTAATTTATCGTGTTCAATGCACGGATGATTTCTTCAAAATTGATTTTGCCCCTGCCCACACTCCGGAAGTTCCAAAAGCGGCGTGGGTCACCAAAGGCGAGGTGTCCGCCAAAAACGCCCACCTGTTTGGGGGTGTCGCTCCAGTAGACATCTTTCATGTGTACATGAAAGATGCGGTCGGGGAAGGCATAGATGAAATCCACATAATCCACACCCTGATAGCCCAGGTGACTCGGGTCGTAATTAAATCCGAATGCCGGATGACGATTTACCGCTTCCAGCGCTCTGCGGGCCGAAAAGGTGTCGAAGGCAATCTCTGTGGGATGTACTTCCAGTGCAAAACGGACACCCATTTTTTCAAATTCATCCAAAATGGGTGTAAACCGGCGGGCAAATTCAGCATAGCCGGCCTCGATCATTGATTCCGGTACAGGGGGAAAAGCATAAAGCAAGTGCCAGATGGGACTGCCGGTAAAACCGACCACGGTATCCACACCCAGTTCTTTCGCGGCTTTGGCAGTGAGGAGCAGCTCTTCTGCGGCACGTTGCCGCACACCTTCCGGTTCCCCATCGCCCCAGATGTAGTCGGGCAGGATGCCTTTGTGGCGTTCATCAATCCGGTCACACAGAGCCTGTCCCACCAGGTGTGTGGAGATGGTGCGCAGTTGCAGCCCATATTTTGTCAGCAGATTTTTGATGCCCTGATAGTAAGCGGGGTCAGGGTTTCGAACATCCAGGTGATCAGGCAGTCCGATCTCGATGCCGTCATAACCGAATTCTTTTGCTTTTATACAAACATCTTCCAGAGATAAGTCCCCCCATTGCAGGGAATACAACGTGACCAGTCTTGCCATGATACGATATTTTGTTTTTTACATGTTGGTTATTCCATTTTGAACCAGTCCAGTGAAACCCTTCCACCGTCGTTGTTGCTTACTGGCCTGGAGCAGAAGAGACCCACTTTGGCGCCTATCCATTTCCCTTCGCGCGCTTGAAAAGGTTGTCCGAGAACAGAATAGGCTATACCGTCTGTGCTGTAGCTGAAGAGACATTTGGCGTCGGGCGTAACTTTCACACGGAGGTAGAGTGTAGCTTCACTCAACATCACACTTCCGTTAACGCACTCTTTTGAACCTTTGTCGGCGTTGATACATTCATTTTGAGAAAGCATAAATCCTTTGTCGGTCTTCTCGAGTGAGAGCAATCCATAATCCATACCCATAATGACCAGTCCTGTGCGTTCTCCTTCGATGGCCGCTGAAGGCTGGAAGGTAAGCTTCACCGTTGCTGTAAATTCATTAGAAGGGAATTTCTGCAACAGCAGGTTGGGCACATCCCACAAATTTATATAATTTTTTGATACGGGGACCGAATAGAGGTGTAATTTTTTGGATCCTGCATCTGCGAAATACCACCAATCCATCGGGTTGGCATGCCACTGCCACTGCAATCCAAGCATGCCGGTCCCGAATGAGTCGCTCTCTGCCGGGGTTACGATGGGGTGAGGGCCTCCTGTTTTTGGTTTGCGGTAAGTCTTAACCGGCTCTCCACAACCATCATTGTCTTTGTCTGCACCAATCACAGGCCAGTCGTTTTTCCACGTCATCGGTTGCAGATGCACAATGCGTCCCATAGCTCCTACATCCTGGAAGTGGAAGAACCAGTGTTCTCCCTCGGGTGTATCGACCCATGCACCCTGGTGGGGGCCGTTTATGGCTGTTTTACCCTGTGCCATCACCACTTTGCGCTCGTAAGGGCCATAGACATTTTTGGAGCGCAGCACGGTCTGCCATCCGGTAGCAACACCGCCAGCAGGTGCAAAGATGTAATAGTATCCATCTTTTTTATGGAACTTGGGTCCTTCAATGGTCGGGTCATCCGCATGCCCGTCGTAGATGATTCTTCCCGGTGTGATTGCCTTTGTACCCTCTTCGTTCATTTCTGCGATATTCAGCACACTTTTGATGCCCGCGCGGCTTCCGGCGTAGGCATATACCAGGTAGGCTTTGCCATCGTCGTCCCACAAAGGAGTAGAATCGATGAGTCCTTTACCTGCTTTTACCAATACCGGATCGCTCCATTTCCCGGCAGGATCTTCGGCCTTCAGCATATAAATGCCATAGTCGGGATCACCGTAATAGATGTAAAACTCTCCGTTATGGTACCGGATGGATGGGGCCCACACGCCATTTCCATGTAGCGGCGAAGAAAAGAGATCATCCGGTTTGAGTCTGTCGATGGCGTGACCAATCAGCTGCCAGTTTACCATGTCTTTGGAGTGCAGAATAGGCAATCCCGGCACACAGTTAAAGCTGGATGCAGTCATATAATAGTCGTCACCCACGCGGCAGACATCTGGATCGGAATAATCGGCATATAGGATGGGATTCTTATAGTTACCGTTACCCAGGTCGGCCACCCAAGTCTTTGATAGTTCTCCTTGTGAAAACAGGGAGCACATGCCAGCGACAATAAATAAAATAAGGAATGTACTTCTTTTTTGCATTGTTTTTGTTCGTTGTGATGGATGAGTTGTTTATTCGTTCTTTCTTGCATTTTCGTGCAGATATACTTCTATGTTGTCGTATGCAGTGCTCAGGTGACGGCCGTTGGCATCGGGCGTGGTTACTTTAATCACTTTGCCACCTCGTCCGCCGGTGGCATGCATGCCTCCGCCGTAAGCACCGGGAAAGGCATAGGCAGTCTCTGAGACGGGTGTGGGATATGTATATTTCCCCGTTTCATTCGGCTTCCCAGTTTCCGGTTTTTCCGTATAGGGCTCGTCGGTTTCCGGCTGGACCTCTTCGCCTTGGCATGCTATGAGCAAAGCCAAGAAGAAGAGAATGATGTGACGTAAGTAATTCAAATGACACATGGACAGGACTTATATTTTCTTTTCCTGCGGTATGATGGTGGTTAGGTCCTTGATGTATATTTTCTCCTTTGTTGCGATACTCTTTCTCGCTGCGATGCCGATCAAACAGGCCAGTGCTCCGTCTCTCACGCCGGCAGCCTGCTTCAGCGGATCGGGTGTACCGGGGATGAATATCTGATCTTTCAGGAGCTTGTCGCCACCTCCATGTCCGCTACCCTGCGGGATTTGTATATATTCTCTTTTACCGAAATTTTTGGCGATCACTATCTCATCGTAATTGGCATCTGTGGTGGGGTTCGACTCCTGGATCCAGGCGTCCAGCCTTCCCTTGGTACCGTTGAAGGCTATCCGGTAGCCCTCGTAGGGAGAATAGGTTGTCAGCGAGTAAGCCACCTGTACGCCGTTCATATATTTGATGGTGGCAGCCATTTTATCGAAGATGTTGACATCATTTCTGAACACGCAGCCATCGCGGTGATAGCCGTCATACTTCTCATTGTCTACATACAACTTTTTCAGTCTTTGGTCTTTCGTAATGTCCCAGTAGAAGTTACACTCTTTGGTGTGGGAGCAGTTTCTGCAGTTATCTGCCCTGAAGGGGCCGTTTTTACCGTAAAACTGCAAGTCCCCCAATGCATATACGCTCTCCGGATCACTTTGTATCCACCAGTTCAACAGGTCGAAGTGATGACTGGCTTTGTGCACCCACAGGGACCCTCCTTTTTCCACGAGCCGGTGCCATCTTCTGAAATAATCGGCTCCGTGTGACGTGTCGAGGTACCAGTGAAAATCAACTGAAGTGATTTCTCCGATCTCCCCTGAGCGCAGTATCTCCCACATTTTCGCGCGATGGGGGGAGTAACGGTAGTTAAAGGTGACACGACAATTTTTACCTGTTCTCTTTTCTGCATCGATGATGGTTTGGATTTTTTTCTCGTCTATCGCCATGGGTTTTTCACAGATGATGTTGGCGCCCATCTCCATCCCTTTTTCCACAAAATAGTCGTGGGTATTATCGTCGGTGGTGATGATGAGCTGGTCGGGTTTGGCTTCACGCATCATCTGTTCAAAATTGGTGTAGGTGGGACAGTTGGCGCCAATCATCTGGCTACCCACTTCCAGCCTCCCCGGGTTGTGGTCGCAGAGACCCACGTACTGCACCTGGTCGGCATACTCCTTTATAATATCGCGGCCCCACATGCCGGTACCTCTGTTGCCGAGTCCCACGACTGCTATTTTGGGTTTCACGCTTTTTTGTTTAGCGCCCGGGATATTGGCTGCGAGAATCTGTGATTTGGGGTCCACAAGGCTTGTGCCGGCGATGGCTCCGGAGACAGCGAGAAATTTTCTTCTCGACATTGCATGCTCAGTATGTTTCATTTTATTTTAGGTTTTAAGGGTGAATAATCAGGTTATTTTGGTTGATTGAATTGCTGCATCATGTGATTGATTTCCGCATCATTCATGTCGCCGCCGATGATTACTTTGTGTTTGAAGGAGATACTTTCTCCGGGTGATAGGTTTATCTGTATGGGTTCCGATGTCTTGTCCATGGCTTCTCCCGCCAGGTTGTTCATCGAGAAAAGTCCGTAACCCCGTGCGTGTGGCCAACCCGGGTAGTTTGGATTTTGGGCATGATCGAGGATGACGATGGTGATGGTTTCACCCTCCTTGTCGGCACGCAACGCCACCCAGGGTGTTCTCTTTCCCCACACTTCCGC
The DNA here is from genome assembly GCA_964602395.1 of uncultured Proteiniphilum sp. Taxonomy (GTDB): domain Bacteria; phylum Bacteroidota; class Bacteroidia; order Bacteroidales; family Dysgonomonadaceae; genus Proteiniphilum. The sequence continues at coordinate 65,224 of CAZRRC010000001.1, forward strand.
TTCGCCTGTGGCTCCCTGCTGATTCCGGTAGAGGCCATTTGCATCGTCATGAACGAACGGTATATCGGATACATTCCCTGTAGCATCCACTCTTTTCACGGCCTTGCTATCGGGAGCCTCAAAGGCTCCATCCACACGCAGTGCAATCAAGCCCTCCTTGTTACTCCGCAGTGTGATCTTCTGTATCGCAGTCAGACGGGTATCTCTTTCAATAAACCGATATTGGTTCTTTATGCCGCTGAAAAGGTAGGTTGCCTCTTCCGAGAGCAGTCTCTCACCCTTGTGGTTAACCCAGGAAGAGCGAATCCTCAATGCTCCTTTCGCAGCGTCTGTCAGCAGGATGCTGTCGAGCAGTACGGAGCCGTAATGTATCTTTTTCTCGGGTGCGATGGCCGATGAGTTGTTCCAGAAGTCGATTCCGTTCACATCGCCGAAGTTGAACCACAATCCCACATGGTGGGGGTGGTCGGTCCGCTCAAAGGGTCTTGGTTCTAGTGGATATCCTCTGGTGATGAATTTCCCGGATGGTGTTTTGATGGGATAAAGGCTTGGCTTTTCCAGCGTGTCGGAATAAATCAATGAGGTGAAGTAGCGGTCGTTGACGATGACATTGACTTTTTTGTTTTTTGTGTCATGCTGAAATGCAACAACGCCATTTCGCGCTGAGGTGCAGGCAGAAAGAGTCACCCACACCGATACGACAAGATATAACAGACTTCTCCTGATCATGATCATTTACTTTATAAAGCTGCTTGTATGTTTTCGGTAAACCGTCCCATTACGTTTTCCAGTGTCACTTTTTGTACTTCCCCGGGCGTCAGCAATTTCATCCATTGCACCCGTTGAGTGGAATCACTGCCTTTTCCTGAATTTTTATATTCTTCGTATCGGGCTGTCTTTTCGTTTTCCGGCTTACCCCAATTGTGCCAGCCAAGGGGGTTGATTGCCGCCGGTAGTTCGCATTGCTTGAAGAGTGTCATGGCGTAGGGCCTCCAGGGGCGTCCCAGATAAACCGAGGTGACATCATCGGCAGCTGTCACCCTACATTGATTGAAGATATAGCCGAACTCGACTGTTGCAGGCGTACTGGCAGCAGTAATATAGGAATTTTTCTTGCAGTAGATATCACAGTTTTCAAACCATGCCGTGGAAGGCCCGAAGATAAAATCAGTCGTACCTTCAATATAACAACCGTGAAAATAGAGCCGTGCATTTTCTCCTCCGGTATAGAGGGTATCCTGATTGCCCAGCAGCCTACAGTTTTTTAGGATGATCCTGTCGCCCTCGGTGTGCAGTGCCACCGCCTGTGCTACCATGGGGGCATTGTTTTCGATGGTGATATTTTCCAGTGTAATGTCGTCGCCCCTGATCTGCATGGTATAGGTCCGGAAAGTACCCATATTGTTGATCAGGGCATGATCGTTGTTGGAGATGATGGTTTTCTCCCTGTTTTCCCCCACGATTTTAAGGTCACACACATAGTCGGGCACGACTATCTTCTCATAATAGGTGCCCTCTTTGACGAAGATGGTGGTGACATAGTCCGGATCGAAAGCCCGAACTGCATCAATGGCTTGCTGCAGCATGGTGAAATCTCCTTTCCCACTTTTGTCAACCACAAAGCGCTTCTCTTTTTTTACTGTGCTATATTTGTTGTCTCCCTTTGCAACCTCCTGGCTGTAGTCAGGCATCAAATGTTCCACCAGTCCGTTGAGATATACTTCCAGAATGGTGTAGCCTTCGTTGTTGCGGTCGTTTGCTTTTTTACCGGGCTGATTTTTTTCGAGCCATCCATCCGGGATACCATCACCATCCTCATCGCTGTACAGGTTGTATGTTTTGTATTCCGGCCAACCACCCACATCCTGCTGGCTGTCGATGAGTCCATGTGAACTACCGGCAGAACCTTCAAAACTGTACGAGCCATTTTTTACATCGGCTACATAACGCGCATCATGGATGTCCCTCACCAAAGAACAACCGCCAAAGGCCAATACTTTCTCATAGGCTTCAACGGCCGTATGGGTGGTTACTGGAGCCATTGAAAATTCCTTGTCCGAAAGGATATCCTTCAGCGTTACTGCCGGTGCAAACTGCTTAAATGTTCCGTCCATCTCAATCCCCAGAGCATTTTCATTCGTTACGGAAGGATCACCATGGAGGTAATTGCCCATCACATAAAAGGAACCATACACTCCTGCCTGCTGTTGATTTTTGCCGTCGTCGGCGTAAGGGTTGAGAATTCTTTTTTGGGAGCCTTTTCCTGAAGCGGGTCCGGGCTTGAAATAGTTGCCCACGATGTTATAGCTACCCCCTTCGCCGGCATAGATGTTGTTCGATCCCCAGTTATAGATCACGTTGTTCCTATAATCAACCCTTTCCAGATCGGGTTTGTTGGAATAGCGGCTTCCGCAGAAACGAGGATTGCGGCTGTCGTTGTGAGCCAGCAGATTGTGATGAAACGACGCCTGCTGTCCTCCCCAGATGCCGCCATAACCATGTTTTCCCTTGGGATGAACCGAGCTCCTCAGGCTTTCAGCAAGGAAGCACCACTGTAGGGTGAAGTGGCTGTTGTCGTAAAAAGAGGACAACTCATCCACGCCCCAGCTCATGCTGCAGTGGTCGATGATCACATGGTTGTTTCTATAGCCTGAAAGGGCATCCACTGCGGATCCCGACCTGTCCCCAAGACGAAAACGCAGAAAGCGGATGATCACGTTGTCGGCACTGATAATTGTTTCATGATCACTGATGCAGATGCCATCGCCAGGTGCTGATTGACCTGCAATGGTGAGATCGCCCTGGTTGATTTTTAACGGACTCTTCAACCGGATCTGTCCTGATACTTTGAACAACACCGTGCGGGCACCCTTTTGTTTGATAGCCCAGCGCAAGGTACCCGGTTCTTCTGTGTCATCGAGTGAAGTCACATAAAGCACTTTCCCTCCCCTGCCACCGGTGGTAAATTTACCCGCTCCCTCGGCGCCGGGAAAGGCGGGGGGCTGCGCTGTTGCTGTGATCGTAAACAGGAGCAGGAGCAGTTGAATTGTGTTGAATCTCACAGTCATCGGGCAAAGATTGTAATTTTTATTTACTTATCCAACAAGATACATGTCATAATAAACGGACCCACTGCCTTCGGGTCATCGTCTCTTACTGGTTCAGAGATATAATAGTCAAAGCTGCCGTCGCGGTATCTCTGCTCCCCGCCCAGGCCGGCTACGGAGCATACATCGGTGACCGATATGGTTCCATCGGCATTTTCTCTGATAAAACGTGCAACAAACTGTGCAAATGCTTTTTCTCCCTTTTCCAGGTATTCCTTGGGCAGGTATCCCTTTTGTGCACCTTTCACCCAGCTGTAGATGAACATGATGGAGCCGGATGATTCCAGATAATTTCCTTCTCTGTTGGGAAGGTTTGTCACCTGATACCACATTCCCGTTTCGGGATCACGCTGTTTTTCTACCGCAGCGGAGACTTTATTCAGTATCGTGATGATTTCTTCCCTCTGAGGATGATCCGTGGGCATGAAATCAAGCACATCCACCAGGGCCATCATGTACCAGCCGATGCTTCTCGACCAAAAGTTTGGTGATTTACCGGTCACGGGATCAGCCCAGCGCTGCTGGCGGCTTTCGTCCCAACCATGATAGAGCAGTCCGGTCTTTTCGTCGATCAGATCATCGTAGGCCGTCGTAAGCTGCAACGCCACTTCATCGAAGAGGGCCGGCTCATCGAAGGTCTTGCCATATTCTGCCAGAAAAGGCGAAGCCATATATAATCCGTCGAGCCACACCTGATGTGGGTAAATCTGTTTATGCCAGAACCCACCGTTGGAGATACGTGGATGTGTCTCCATCTGACTTCTGAGCAGCTGCAGCGCTTTCAGATATTTTGGATTTTGGGTTTTCTTGTAGATAGGGAATAAAAACTTTCCGGGATTGACGTGATCTATGTTGTACCTCTCCAGCGTGTAAGTCTGAATGGTTCCATCGTCGTTTACCATGGTGTCGGCGTAGTTTTCGGCGTAAGTATAATACTTCTCGTCACCGCTCTTTTCCGCTACCTGGATCATCGCCTGCATCTCCAGTCCGTGTGTATAATTCCACTTGATATTTTTCGAAAAGTCGACCATCCAGCCTTCCGGATTGCGCTGCATTTCTGAGTCGGCCATCCTCACATAATATGGTTTTGTATCCGGTTTATCTTGCTTATTTCCTGTGCATTGTGAAAGACCGAGAGTCGCAATAAACAGAATAAAATATACGTTTTTCATATAGTTTGTAATTTTACAAATTAATTAAATTCAACCGATTTTTTGTTCACATCAGCGGCAATATCCACTTCTTCTTCCGGTAATCCCGAAAGATGCAAGCCTGAAGTGTTGGCACCTGTGATTTTTGCAACTTTTGCATCATTACTCACTGCATAAGCAAGTCCTTCCGCTTTAAAATTCTTCACGTTGTTGAAAAGATAGGCCGGTCCTTCCTCGGGGATGACATGTACATTTTTAAGACTGATATCTTTCGATTCTGAAAATTCTGCGCCATAACGGGCGGTAATGAATGCATTTTCTAAGTTGATGTTTTCGATGTTCATCTCCGGGAGTCCGTTGAAGAACATAGCCCGACGGGCATTTCTCGATACCAGGTCCTTTACATAGATGTTCCTGAATACCGGGGTTTCCTCTGTGACCGGAAATGCCTTTTCTTGTGTGGGTGTGGAATCGCCATCGGCCAGCGATTCCGAAGCTGATTTTCCACCATAAAACAGGTCGAACAGGAAAGAATCGGTGGTGATATTAAACATATATATATCAGAGATATAAATATTTTCGACCACCCCTCCACGTCCACGATTGCTTTTGAAACGCAAGCCTACATCTGTTCCCAGAAACTGGCAATTTTTTACAGATATGTTTTTCACACCTCCCGACATCTCGCTGCCAACCACAAAACCACCATGACCCTGAAAAACCTTGCAGTTTTCCACAATCACATTCTCGGTGGGGCGACCCCGCAAACGCCCCTGTTCATCTTTCCCTGATTTGATGCAGATGGCATCATCGCCCACATCGAAGAGAGAGTTCACGATGATGGCATTTTTACAGGACTCCAAATCGAGGCCGTCCCCGTTTTGTGAATATCCCGGATTACGTGCAAAAATGCCGTCGATGATCACATTCTCACACATCAGAGGATGGATATTCCAGGCTGGTGAGTTCTCGAACAGCACACCCTGCAGGAAGACATTCTTACACTCAATAAAATTGACCATCACCGGGCGCAGAAAATCCTTTATCTCGAGCCACTCTTCTTCTGTCATGTTTTGCCGGGGGACATTCATGTCACTCATTTGGTTCCCTTTTAGCGCTCCTTCTGATGGGAACCAGTAATCATCTCCTCTCACCACGCCGCCTGACGAAATTACGCTTTTCCAGTGACTTTCCGATACCTTTCCCTTTTTCAACGGGCGCCATGCATCGCCCGATCCGTTGATGGAACCCTTGCCGGTGATGGCAATATTTTCGAGGTTTCTTCCCGAAATAGGAGATTGGCATCGTCTTGTTTCCAACCCTTCGAAGATTGTTTCCACTAGGGGATAGAGTGTTTTATCGGGAGAAAAGAGAATCAATGCTCCTTTTTCAAGGTGCATTTCGATGTTCGATGCAAAGACGATGGGGCCTGTAAACCAGATTCCTTTTGGCACGACCAAGGTTCCTCCGCCCTTATCGGACAACTCCTGCATTGCTTTAGAGAACGCTTCTGTATTCAAGGTTACTCCATCGGGATTGCCGCCAAAATCCAGCAGGTTTACGCTGTCCTTCGGGAAGAGAGGTCTCTCAATCCGAGGCATCTCGAAGGGCAGATCTTTGTACAGGTAAGCATATTGATAAGGCTGGTTATCGGTTGCTCGATTACTACATGACAAGATGATCAACGTAAAAAGCAGCAGGGACAAATTTTGTTTCATCGGTTTTATTAAGTTGAATATTATGTGATTATTATGATTTCTTTTCAGAATTCTATTGGTTGCATGATCGGCAATTGTACAAACTGGTGGTAATGATCTAAAAAAGTACGCTGAGTTGTCAATGAATTTACCGGTCATAAAAATATTCTTTCTTTTGTTGAAGGGGGTATGAATATTTGATTTTTAAGGGGTGTCATTTTGATTTAACGCCGTCTTCATGCTCCATAACCTTTTCATTTCCACAGATGATTTCTCTCGTGTGGACTGTGTATTTGGTTTATGATCATTAGTATATGGATAGATTTATTTTCTGAAGATCCTTGTTTTGGGAACTGCTTCCAATCAGTATCTTGTAGTTACCAGGCTGTACTTCCATCCGGCCGATGGAGGCGTTCCACCACTCCAGCTGATTGGCGCTCAGTTCGAGCTGTACCAGCTTGCTCTCTCTTGCTGGAATATATACCCGTTTGAATGCACGCAATGTTTTAGAAGGTCCGTCTATATCGTCATCCTTACAAAGATAGATCTGTACCAGCTCATCCCCGTTGATGTTGCTCTTGTTGAACAACGGAACAGAAACTGTCACCGTCTCACCAGCTTTAATGGACTCACTGTTCAGTTGAGCTTCCCCATAATGGAAGCTGGAATAACTGAGCCCATAACCGAATGGGAAAAGCGGCTCTTCGGTCATGTACCGGTATGTACGTCCCTTCATGTTGTAATCTTCAAAATCGGGAAGCTGGGATGTGTTAGTGTAAAAAGTAACCGGAAGGCGACCCGAAGGGTTGTACTCTCCAAAGATGACCTCGGCTACTGCCTTTCCGCCCGACTGACCGGGGTACCAGGCCTGCAGGATGGCTTCACAGTTTTCAACTTCAGGTTGCATTCCAATGGGGGAGCCTGAGCAGTTGACAAATATGACTTTTTTACCCGCATCCCGAAGCGCTTTTATGAATGCTCTCTGAACGGAAGGAAGTTCAATGTCGGAACGATCGCCTCTGTGAAATCCAGGTAGGTTCACACCCATTTCTTCTCCTTCCAATGAAGGGGAGATGCCACCTGCAAAAATGACAATTTCTGTATCCGTTATTTTTGCGAGTGAACTCTCTATGTCGATCTCCTTCTTAAAACCCAAGTCGAAGTTCAGCTGTGCGTCTCCCATGGTATAGGCAAAATCGATCTCAATTTTGTATCTCTGTCCTTTCTTCACCTGCATGGTATGCGACATTCCCCGTCCGCCGTGATTGGCCCGAATTCCCTTCACTTTCTCTCCGTCTATTATCAGGTTTACCTCACCACAAACATAAAAGTCGAATACCACCTCTCCCGCTTCTTCCGGTAAAAAAAGACTTTCGTAGCGGGCAAAAAAATCGGTCAGTTTCACACCCGGCGCAAAAACCGTAGCGCCAGTAGTAATAAAATTAAACGGGGTGGTTATCTGATCGTATGTCACCGGATCACCTCCCTTTTCGGGATTATTCCAATACCGTGCAGAAAAACCGGGACCGCTCCCGGAACTGCAGTTGTTAAAGGCACTTCTGAAAAGTGTATGTTCCACGAATCCACAACCCTCTTCGTAGATGACTTCACCCTCACTTCCCAACAAGGTCCTGATTCCTTCAAGTAGGGTGATGGTTCGTTTCGGGGTACCGTTGTAATTACCCCATTGCATCACTGAGTCATTGGCATTTGGTCCCATTACGGCAATCTTGTTGGCTCCTCGTTGCAAAGGGAGGATGTTATTTTTATTCAGGAGCAAAGTCATGGATTTCCGGGCTGCCTCTAGTGCCAGTGAGTCGTGTTGAGCAGAAGCAACCACCGAATAAGGAATTGTTGACCAGGTTACATCGGAGAGTTCATCCATCTCTCCCAACTCAAAACGGGCTTTCATCAAACGGATCAGCGATACATCAATTTCGTCTTCCCCGATCAATCCCAGTTCTACGCTTTTTTTCAGTGACTTGTAACTTGAGCCGCACTCCAGGTCGGTTCCCGCCCGCACGGCATCAGCAGAAGCGGAGACCGCATCTTTGTGGGTCTGATGTCCTTTTTCGTTATAAAAATCAGCTATTGCCCCGCAGTCGGACAAAACAATACCATCGAAACCCCATTCTTTGCGTAAGATCTCCATCAATAGGCGATTGCTTCCGCAACATGGCTCTCCCTCGAAGCGGTTGTAAGCACACATCACCTCCTTTACGCCGGCATCCATAACCAGTGCTTTGAAAGGAGGCAGGTAGGTTTCATACAGATCACGCAGGGTTATTTTTTCAGCGTTAAAAGAGTGTCTGTTCCATTCAGGTCCTGAGTGAACCGCGAAATGTTTCGCGCAGGCATGAAGTTTGTTGTATCTGGAATCCTCGGGGCCTTGCAGACCTTTAACAACCGATACACCCATCACGCTGGTGAGATAGGGATCTTCTCCATAGGTTTCTATTCCTCTGCCCCAGCGGGGATCCCTGAAAATATTCACCGTGGGCGTCCACATGGTCAACCCCTGGTATCTCTTGTGGCTTCCCTGCATGGAGCTGCGTGTGTTTTTTGCACGTGCTTCATCGGAGACTGCGGAAAAGACATGGTACAGCAGGTCGCTGTCGAATGTAGCTGCCATACCAATGGGCTGTGGAAACACAGTGGCCAGTCCCGCTCGGCCGATACCGTGCAATGCTTCGTTCCACCAGTTGTAGGGTTTTATTCCCAGACGTTCCACCGGTTGAGATACATCGATCATCAGCCCAATCTTTTCTTCGAGTGTCAGCCTTTTGACCAGATCTTCTGCTCTTTCCTGAGCCGGCAAAGTCTTATCCCGATATCTCTCCTGTCCATTGCTTGCAAAGATTATACAAGCAAAGATAGCCAAACAACACAATAACTTTTTGATCATATTCTTGATTATTTTTTTGATTTAGCGGTCAGTAATACTGTTTTTACAGATTTCCATTGATTTCTCTTAGCCATTTTTCCAGCTCTCCGGTCCATTGGCGCTTGTAGGTGAAGTTCTCATTGTATCCCCAACCATGTTTTCCGGTGGGGTATATATGCAGTGATGCAGATACCCCCATGGCCGTTAAAGCGTTGAAGTAGCGTATGCCATGATCGGGCGGTGTCGTCCGGTCATCCGCCGAGCAGAAGATGATGGCGGGTGGTGTGCGGGATGTTACCTGCAGGTCGTTAGAATATTTGATCATCATCTCGTCGGACGGGTCCTCTCCAAACATGCTCCTGGCAAAAGGCTTGTTCAGGATAATTGCCGGATAAAACAAAACCTGAAAATCGGGACGGTCTTCAACAGAAGTAAAATGATTGGCGGCCGATGTGGCTAAATGTCCTCCGGCTGAAGATCCCATAATCCCCACTTTTTTTGTATCTATTCCCCATTGTTCTGCATTCTCCCGTATCAAACGAATTGCTTGTCGCACATCGCTCAGGGGAGCTTCGAAATGACCGTTTGGCATACGATATTTTAATACTGCGTAGGTGATTCCCTGGGTGTTGAACCAGTTGGCCATGTCGTGTCCTTCGTGATTCATGGCCAGTCGGATATAGGCTCCACCGGGGCAGGAGATGATTGCCATGCCGTTTCCCTTTTTCGCTAAATAGACGGTCAGGGTGGGGTCGGTCACATTGGAGATGCGTCCATTTTCCAGTTGCTGTTCCTCACCTGTCAACCCATTGCTGTTGGGGGCTCCGTCGGGCCAAAGTTTGATTACTATTGGATCCTGAGCGGATAGAGTCTGTGTTGTTGCAATAAGTATGATGCCAATGATAATTTTTCTCATCTCTTTTTATTGTTAATTTTTTATCAGGATTAAATAATTTATCACTCGTGTGTTGGTTGAGATGTTATTTTCAAAAATAGTGATTATTTGAAGTCTATCATATTTAAAATTAGCTTCTTTGCTACAAGTCCGGAGGAGTCTGAATAGTCAATCACGTGATCGTATATATCGAGCGTGGAAAAGAGAATCTTTCCTTTACCTACATCTACCATGCCCATTGCTGTACCCAACTTCATAGGGTAAGTGTGATAGGCCCCCACTAACAGCTCCTCGCCTTCGACGACAAATCCGGTACGGTCTGATCCGTTGCGAACTACCGCCTGATAGGGCCAGTTTAATACATCATTAACCGGCAATCCTTTAAAAACAGGATGCTCCTTGTTGAATAGTACGCCCCCCAACCAGGTCGCTCCCACGGTAAATTCCTCTGAGAATGTCACCTGACTGTTCGCAGCAATAATTTCCGACCAATCATCAATGTTTTCGAGTATATAAATATTTGTCCCGTCAATTTTTGCCCGGTCAATCATTTTTTGCACATCGGGAAACTCTTTTGTTGGAACAGTCCATACTAACCGACAGCGGGAATTACCTCTGTTGTGAGAGAATCTCAGTTCATAAGGTATTTTTTTGCCTGCCTCAAGCATTATGCTGCCATTGTTGCGCGATTCACTATTTTCCGCAGTGCTATTGAGTATCTCGTTGTCACCCACCCGCAGTGAGAATGGGCTTCGTCCGAAAGTCTGCACGTTAAATCTGTATTCACCGTTCGCTGGCGGAGTGATGTATCCCTGCCATACGATGCTGTATTTTTCGATGGTTGGAACGGTCTCATGGGGTGTAGCACCTTCCACCACGCTGTGATTTACCACGTTCGTGATATCCTGATGCACGAACCGTACGAAGTTCGTATCTTCATAATAATGTACTTCGGTTCCAGACTCCCCATCCGGCGTTGTCAACACATCTCCGGGAATAAGTGTGAAAGCATCGGGTGTGGGGGGACGGGCCACGATGATCCAATCCAGCTTTTCGAGATCGGAGGTATAGGGTGCCACGGGATATTGTGTTCTGCCTTTCAGAAAAGAGCGAATCATATCACCGCTCTCCCATACTGCTCCCTTACCTGCCAGAATATTCTCATTCAGATTAACGACCAGTAGCCGATCTCTTCCTTCGGTTATTTTCACTCCTTCCAGAGTGATTAGTTCAGCATGTACTTCGTACATACCTCCTTTTTTCCCACCGGTAAGCTCAATATCTCCTATCAGTAGTTCTCCATAAGTTTCTCCACCTGAAACCGTTACAGGGCGCACTATCCGCTCTGTCTCCCTGCCCGACGGATCATACAGTGTGATGGTTAACTGATGTTCTCCTTTGATATCTTTTTCGTTGATTAGAAAAAAATCGAAGACCACCTTGTCGCCCGCGGCAATAATTTGTTTGCGGCCCATCACAGCTATGTAGAGTGGCCTGTTATATTGAGCAATGATCTGCGGAGTGGATTTCGGATAACGGAAGCAGTCTACAATACCCGAAAAATTTTCTATCAGCTCAGATTCCCAGCCATTTACCACATAGGCATCTGTATAATTGTTCATCCGAGCCATCTGAATCTTACGTCCCTGATGCTCATAGGATACACGTCCCATTGCCACATTCAGGGTGTCTACGGTAGGATAAAAACGTCTGAGCCCTTTCCGGTCGATAAAAGAATCGAATGTATCATACCATTGGAGGAAAGCTGCTCCATCCCATCCTTTATATGTCAGTTTATCAAGGTCCGACTTGTTCTTTTCCAGACGGGGTGGAGAGGAAATAGCTCCCTCCTCACCATACATCACGATCTCTTTCTTATTTTGGGTGTTGTTATAGTAGTCGACCGGACTTTGATAGAGCTGCTGTGACCAGGTAGCAGGTCCACCGGCATGATGGTAATCATACCAGCCTTTCCAGTGAAAAATTGTATCAAATGGCAACAGGTGGATCTTGTTTTGATCTTCCACTTCATCTGCTTTTGCCCATGCAGAGGTGCGTGTAATGATCCGTGAAGGATCCAGTTGCTGCATATCGCGCATATCGCGCATCTGTATCGCCAGCACCTCATTGTTGGCATCGCCTGTTTCATTCATCATATTGTAGATGATGAGCGAGGGATGACTTCTGTCGCGACGAACCATGCGCAGTACTTTTTCACGTAGGATATAGGTGGTGAAAGGATCGTTGCCTCCTGTTTTGTATCCGCCCGGTTCTTCATAAATTAACAGTCCTAGTTCATCGGCATACTCCATGACGTTGGGGTTACCAATGGCTCTGTGGAAATTCAACATGTTTAGCCCAATTTCTTTTGCAATCATTACCTGGCGACGAGCTAACTCATCCGTGGAATATATCCCGTTTATCGGCCAGAATCCCCAGCTGATGGCCGACCGCAGGACAATTCGTTTTCCGTTGAGCCGATAGATGGCATCGCTACCCACGCCCACGGCTTCGAACCAGCGGAAGCCGAATCTTTTTTGTATGTTGTCGTTGAGTCGATTCCCGTTTTTCAGTTTTACGTGACAGTGGTAGAGATTCGGATCATCCACACTCCATTTTTTTGCACTCGGGATATCAATCCTGACCGTTATGTTGTGCATGCCGGGAGGAACAACATAATCCCTGATGGTAGTTTTATACACAATTCTCGTGGAATCGGAACATTCAGTTACGGAAACCTCAATATCCGGTTTTGCCGGAAGTCCCGAACGGTTGTTAATTTCCAGCATAGCGTTTACAGCAGTTATCTCGGGCAGATTTTGGATGTAGAGGTCGGTCACAGCCACTGGTGCTTGAATTTCCAATGCCACATCACCGGTGATGCCGCCGAAAGCATGACTGGGAGGCATCTTGTTTCCGTTCCAGGAGAAAGTGGAGCTATCGCGCCAGTCGTAATTACCTCCTGGATCAGTGATGCGGATGGCCAGCTCTATGTTTTCACCGGCCTGTACAAAAGGCGTGATATCTACCTCAAATGGTGTATTCCCTACAATCTCATAACCGACTAGCTCTCTGTTTACAAAGATTTCTGCCCTGTGACGGATTGCATCAAACTTGAGGATGACATGTGATTCTTTTTTGAAATCAGGGAGGTCTAGTCTGCGTACCCACCAGCTGACACCGTCGATTGCTCCTTCCGGACCCGGAATTGTCTGGAGATACTCTTCCACCGTACCGGGAACATTTACTGGCAGAGCCTTTTCGGATGAGAGCACTTCCCAGTCAGCAGTAGGCATACGCACGGGTAACAATTGTATATTCGGCGCCCCATATGCAACCAGATCGTTTTTCCACGTTGCTTGTTCATCAAACCAGAGGTGCCATCCCGGTCCTGAGAGGTTGATAACTCTTCGCTCCTGTGCAGGCATTGTTACTGTAAGCCAACCCAATAAGCTGTAAAGAATGAGCCGTTTCATCTTATTTTGTATTCAAGAATGTGTTGATTAATTTGTTTGCCCAATTTAGTAAGCAAGAACATTCCATAGTGATTGAATCTTTGCTTCGGGATCCCAGGCACCGTCAAAAGTCCAGCGTGCATTTATCTCTTCTTGTTGGGGTGCATCTTTCGCTTGTTCCAGGTTGTTTTTCATCCATGCAAAATTGCCCCCATCACGTTTCAGATTGTACAGATATATTCTTTGTCCCCAGGGAATGGTATCCAGCACTTTATCGGAATAGGCATAACCGATGGGATGATCGATAATTTTCTCGCTCGTGGTACAATTGAGGAGAAAAATCTGGGCGTCATGGTGATATCGACCCAGCGTGACAGGGCTTTTTGAGTCGAAGTAGGAGTCAGTAATCACCAATTTTTTATTGTAATCACCGCGCCCATCGTGCCAGATCAGTGCACGCCCGTCACCATAAATCTTTATGCGTGTGGCATAACACCAGCCACGTGGACAGAGAATATCGACTCCCGGACAGCGGATATCAAGGTCGGCATGATAGTACATGCCGTCTCCTCCGGGTGCCCACAAAGCAAGCGCATCGTTTCCATCGGCCCACACGTTGCTGTTGATCACGATTGTACGGGTAGCTCGTCCAAAAACTGACATCTGATGAGCTGTTGTCGCTTCTATTGTGCTGCCGTAATTGTTGTAGATAGTCAGTCCGCTGATCACACAATCATCGGCTCCTTCGAGCAACACGATTACACCATTTCCCACACTTTGACCTTTGTACTCCTTGATGGAGACGTTTCCGGCAAGTTCCGCATGGATTACCCGGGTGCTGTCCCGGTTTTCACCGAGTAACACGATGTTGGGGCGATCGATGATGACTTTTTCTTTATAAATACCATTTTTAATGAAGATCACATAAGGTTCCTCTGATGCTTCAGGGGCAGTTTCAATAGCAGCCTGGATACTTTCACCCGGTGAGACAACAACATGATAGTTTACCAAACCCCATTTTTTTTGCCAGACAGGGTATTTTGCCAATACTGCAGCAGGAGCATCGGTGTACCAGCTGTATCCGGCTCTTCTTTCCTGGTCTATTTCCGCGAGCGAATTTTGTTTGATGCCATCACGGCTGCAGAAAAAGGGACTCACGGTTTCCAGATCATAAAAGCGTCCCCATACGGGAGGTGCATTTTCATCTTTGATAATTCGTGTGTCTCTTTCCCCGTTGTTATCAGTAAACCTTTCAATTCTTATACCTTTAACCTTGTTCTCTTTGAACCATGACACTGCACCGTTTACAGCTGCTATAATCTCGTTGGAAGGATCCTCAATCTCCATCAGCAGGAGTATGATGCCCACCGATTCAGAGCCACTGAAAGATGCCAGTTCATAGGAGCGTGCATTCACTGGAGCCAATGTTTTGTAGTGATGTTGTGCACACCATACCGTGGGTTGTCCGTTAGAGATAATCTGTGTTTTGAGGATACACTCCACCCCGAGATCAAAAGATTGTTTTGCCTTTTCCTTCGTTGGTGTATCCAAATTTAGCGTGACAAACTCCTGATTTCCGGTGAATATATCCTTTAAAAAGTTCATTACATTCACCATGGCATTGTCGTTGTAGGTGATGTGCATGGAATAGGGTGTAGTTTTATCTGTTTGCATTTCATCGGTCGTCATTCTGACGGGATAGAACTGGGGCCACCCTCCATTCTGGTATTGAGCAGCAAAGATGTAGTGCAATCCTTTTTCAAATGCTTGCCGGTATCTCTCATCCCTGAAATGGGAATATACCTTTGCCAAAAATCTTAACTCGGTGATGGTTGAACCATTGTCGAATGTTCCTCCTATTTTTGATTTTGTCTGCATATAATATTGCCTGAGTGAATCTGAAAAAAGAAGGTGATAGGGTTGGTTTTTTGCCCATCCTCCCGACTCTTTCTGGCTAGCCAGTAGGTTTTCCGCCACTCTTTTAGCTTCTTCGGAAGCATACCACTCCGCGGGCATTCGGTTGGCTACATTTACCCATCTCTTGTCCGGAAAATCTCTCTTCATACTGTTTTGCGCCATGAGTGATTGAACAGATAGTAGGGCGATGATGATTACAAGATTATATTTCTTCATATATTTGTTGTTATTGCCATTTGATTGTTAAATCCTTGATCAATGTGGAACCACTTCCCACGGTGCCTGTATGCTGAAAGCCAAACCCACCGTGCTCGTTTGGAGAAACAGCTATTTCCATGTCTACAACCTGCACTACCTGCGAGCGGTTAGGTACGACATAGTAAGGATGTTGATTTTCAGCATGCACCGAAAATTTGTTCCCTGTTATTTTCAGTACAAGCTTACAGTTGGGACGATAGCAGTCGGCTGAGACCGGATCGCTGATAGGAGTGGCGATACCCTCATCGTACCTCATCAGGATGAAATCGATGGCATCGCTGTATTTGGTGGTTCGGATCAAACGCAGTGCGTAGCCATTTAAAGTGCTGTTTTCGAATTTGATAAATACATCCATATATTGCTGTCTGGCGCTGCTGAATCCCTGCCCGGCCGTCTTGGCTGGAACCGCCGTGAAGCTTATTTCCATATCTCCGAATTTTTCTCCAATCGGGGTATATCGCAGTCGTGCTCCTTTGTTTGCCTGCACCAGGCCGCTGTCTGCAGCAGCGCCGTCTACCCCTCTACCGTAGTACCAGGGGTCTCCATCTTTTGTGGCTTCCCAATCAAATTCTTTGGTATCCTGCGGAGCAAAGCAGTCAAGCGTGAAGAATCCCTCCTTCACCTCCGGCTGATATTGCAAGGATATATTTTTCAGGTTCACGGTCATGCTATGATGGCCGCTCTTCACCTCATCAGGCTGTACTGCAGTAGTCGTGATAGCATAGAGGGGTTTTCCAGCTAGACAACGTGCATGTTTGGGAGCCACGCCCGCCATGATATACCAGCCAATATCCCCGGGAGTGAGGGCATAACGCAGAAAAGGTTCATCAAAACGGGAGACCGCTACTTCTATTGGGTTACTCCCATTGTGATCACTGCATCTGTACCAGGTAACCCGTGATTGATCTTTATATGACGTATCGAGGCTATAACTGACAGTTATATTGCCGTTGGTATCATTCGTTAGCTCTGGGAAGGAATTGAATTGGGGTGCATCCAGCATTTTGGGTGAAACATGCAAAACAACTGAACCCTCCAGTCCGTATCCTGTTGTGGCGTTCACAACAACCATTTTTGTTTCGTTTCCTTCATTGGTAGGTATTACCTTACAGCAGTTGTTGGTCAATGTGTCGAGACGAACCAGTGAGCTATATTCCGGTGCTACCGACCATGTTATCTTTGGACATGCTGAGGGGTAGTTTCCAAATCTAAGTGCTTCAGCCACGAGGATAACGCTATTTTCCTCGGTTTCCAGTGAATCACTGGAAGAAGAAACAATCAACTGTGTGGGAAGGTTACTGTATTTTTTTGCATTGGCCTTCTCCGCAGCAAGCACGACGCTCTTTAACCCCAGTGGATCCCATTCATCTTCTCCCCGCAATAGGTTATAGATATTATATACCACCTTGCCATCCACTTCAAGCCGGTATGCATCGAGTAACGATTTGTCGGTCATGTCCACCGAGGAAATGAGATCTTGTGCGCCAATTATCACCGGTTTTTCATGGATGCGGTTGTTGAAATGATAATATCTGGATTCAACGGACGGAGTTTCACGCCAGCCCCAGTATGTAGCAGTTTGAGTCTCCATGTTGCAGTCGACCACAGCCAGCTGTCCGCGACTTTTCACCCAATATTGTTCACCACGGGTGAAAGATCTGATTTTGCAATTCAGGAGTACCGCTCCGGTACCAGCTGTATGCCCGAAAGGCTTGGAGGAGTAAATGTCGAATGTACTATTTAGATATACACCCGTGGGTGCCAGTGCATCGTCGGTAGATTCAAAATGACAACGATCGAACAGGGTACGCTTGCCACCCCAGAAAGGGCACAAATTCAGTCGGCTGACAAAATGAGTATTGCGGGCAAAAAGCTGATCGCCGAAGGTAAAGATCAGCTGAGCCTGTACAATTGCTGTGCCTCTCTTTTTGCGGTTAAGCTTCGGATTGAGTGGGTATTCGAGGTCTATGTTACAATAATTACCAAAGGTGATATTCTCGGCTGTGGTGCCATCACCCTGTATCAGAAACATGGTAAAATTTCCTTTGGCTCCCATTGTCTGGCCGCGGTTGCTTGCCAGCACCACATCACGAGGATGCTCAGTGAGGCCGAAAAATGTCAGCCAGTCGCACGTTATCTCCAATCCGAACGGAGTACCACCGGTAATTTTTGGCAGTCTGACTTCGGGGTCATCTGGATCGTCAATCCAATAAACCCATGGAGCTATGTAAAGCATCATCGGATCAGCTTCAGATCCGTTGGTCAAATGTAGTGCAGCCTCGTTCACCGAGTTAAAAACATAAGAGTTTGTTTTGGTCTCTTCATCTGTGAGTTGGCCGTCGATATAGAACGCTTTTGGTCCTAATTTTATCTCTTTCCCTTTGTAGATAATGTGATCGCCAGCAAAAACAATTTCATTGTTCAATGAATTGATACGATGCAGCTGGGCACTCACTTCTTTTGGATGTAGAAGCGACAGTATCAGCATGAAACCTGCCAACTGGAAAAGCTGCCGGGTACCAGGGGAACTCTGCAAGTTAACACCATGTATTTGATGCGATGTCATGGCATGCGGTTTTTTTTTATATAATGGATCAGGATTTTCATATTCTGGATATAGGTGGAGGTGGAGATGTACAACTGTTCTGAGTTGTCACGATAAGGGGATGTGTCGGTTTCATCACCTACAAATGAGGAAGCAAACTCATCGGTTAATTCCTGTCTCTGTCCGTCTCCTATGTAAGGGTTGCTGATGAAAGCACCCCTGGATAGCCAGCGGTTTTGTTCATCCAATGCCTTGACAACTTCAATAGCCAAAGAATCAGATATATGCATTTGATAATTTGTTCTACTCAAATCATAAAACGACTGAGGCGTGCCTTCCTCTTCAAAGGCAACAGCCTTCAATGGAGAATCTTTGGTTGCTTCTTCTACAGAAAGATTAGAAATGCGTTGATATGCACTTTTTAGCTGTTCTACTTCCACCGTACATTTTCCGTTATAATGAGCCGGTAGATTATTGTCGTTTTTGTCGGTATAGTATCTGCCGTATTTTGCATTTGAACCTTTACGATGCACGTATACGGGTTTGTTTGTTTTAACATCGACAAACATGGGATGTGTTTTTCCTTGCTCTTTCTGATTTTCCGACAGACGAGTCTCTTCCAGCCATCTGATGGCATCCGGCACCCTGGCAAGGAATTTAGGGCTGCCTGTGTATTGATAGAATCTGAGCAGCAACATGGCGTTGGTGAAAGTGGTTGAAGGCATAAATGCCGCCGGTTCATAAGTGCGTGCCCCTGCATTTTGCATCTTCAGGTCGAGTTGTTGTCCCCAAGCACCACAGCTATCCTGGGCAATAAGATAAAAGTTCATCCCCCGGTAAATCGGGTCCAGAAATTTTTCTTCACCCAGCGTGAGATAACACTGAATCAGAAAGTGGATATTTTCCCAGATCACATCGTCGTTAAACGTGTAGAAAGAACTGTAATCGGGATTTCCTTCCTTGTTGAAATCATATTTCAAAGGATACCGTTGTGGCCACCCTCCATTTGGGTACTGGCTTTCGAGAATAAAACCGATTGCTTTATCCAATGGTGGTTTATAGGCCGGATCCAGCTTCTCAAGGTAGATACGCAATAAAAAACGGGCTGCGTCGGATGTAACGTCATCGTCGAATGTAGAATTACCGTAGTAGTGCTGAAACTCTTCAAGCCGCCAGCCGTTCTTCCCAATTGTATTGTACCATTCTTTGAGTGAACGATCACCGGCGAAATCTATCATGTAATTCCATCCGCCGTAGTGACTCTGTCCCCAAATAATTGCATGAGCTGCTTTTTGTGCCGCTTCGTAATAATATTGATCTCCTGTTGTCAGATATGCATCGAGAAACAGGTGCCCCATGCTTACAGTGCCCGGGTGCTGCATCCAGATCATGGTTTTATATGCTTCCATCTCACCCCACCTTCGGGAAAAATCGGGCAGGTAGTACCAGAGATACCCACCTTGGGTACTTACATTTTCAACCATGTATCGAGTTGCATTTAACATGGTTTGTTTGGCACGAGCAACCAAGTTTTGTTCCTGTGTTTTAGCTGGGACAGCATATAGAAGCAGGAGGAGTGTAATTTTCAGGCACGTGATAACAGGATGCATGATTCTATTCTTATTTCAGTATCAGTTGTTTCTACCTGATAAAATCTT
This sequence comes from uncultured Proteiniphilum sp., assembly GCA_964602395.1. GTDB lineage: Bacteria > Bacteroidota > Bacteroidia > Bacteroidales > Dysgonomonadaceae > Proteiniphilum. Next base: position 84,791 of record CAZRRC010000001.1, read on the forward strand.
CTCTCATGGGACTGAAGCAGTCAATGAGGATACCTGCCTCAATACATTTGGTACCATGAAGAACATTGGGAGCGATATATAATCCATCTCCGGTTTTTACATTTTTTTTGATGCCATCCACAGTAAATTCAAACTGTCCGCTTGCCACATAGGTTGTTTGAGCGTGAAAATGAGTGTGTTCATTGCCAACCGCACCCTTTTCAAATTTCACTTTCACCAGCATAATATGGTCATCGTACCCCATAATTTGTCTTTCCACCCCTATGCCAGCTGGCTGCCAGTCAGTTTCATCACTAAAAATAAATTTTTCGCTGTTATACTTCATATCTTTATCTAATTACTTTGGTTATTTTTCAATTTTCGTCAGCCATATGTATATACACCAATCAACCTGCTCTCCCAGAGAAACCACAGAAATGAGTCTTTTTGTGTCACTGTTCGTGATTCATGAAAGAAAACCCAATATTCAAGATTGCCGAAGAGATTACTCTTCGGCAATCCAGCATCTTTTTTTTGTGGCAAAGATATTCTTAATTATTGGGTAATCCGTAGCCGTTTGTCACCTTACCTTTCGACTGATCTATGACGGTCACCGGCATCGGATGAAAATAGCGGGGAGCCATATTCTCCCTGCCGACCACACCATCTAGAATGGCGCCATTAAACATGGCAACTGCATTCACATCATTCCATACATTGATACCCCATTTTACTTTGTTGTATCCGTTGGCTTCCAATTCGGCAGCTTCGGGTCCATTCGGATCAATATAAGTATAAAGACCTTTGATGGCAAGGTTTTTCGCTGTAGCAGTATGGACCGAGGCGCCCCAGTTGTAGATCCCGCGCCACCCCGGATAGAGAGCCGGATCTGTATCGTTTGGAGCTTCCTGTGTCACTACCGCTTTGCTGCTTCCTCCTATCTGCACATATTTCGTCCATATATAGTTGGAGATTGTTCTGCCGCTTGGAAATGTATAATATCCGTTTGCTTCAAGTCCTGCAGCCATATCCTTCATCTGCTGTCGTACAGCTATGGCTCTTTCATTGAATTTCCCTGAGCGGATCATATCCCATCTGATATCTCCTTCCCCCAACAATTCCAGTTTCCGTTCCTGATAAATCGCATCGAGTAAAGCTTCGCCTGAAAGCCCGGAGATATTGTGATTTGAGTTTCCGAAAGCTCTGCTGCGAATCTGGTTTACCAAAGAAATTGCACCCGCGTTGTCGCTTCCCAAAATCGCTTTTGCCTCAGCAAGTAGTAACATTGCGTCCGACATTTTCATCACAGTATAGTTCATACCAGATGAACGGAAGGTGGCGTTGGGAAAAGCAGGAACATCTCCTCTGTTCTGGTCCCATTTGTTGATGCTGGGTCCACCACCGCCAATACGAGTGCCTACTCCGAGCGGAACAAGGTTTTCTTGGCCGGTAGCAGCATTGCTCCCTGTAACAACCATACTCACGTCGCGTCGTTTATCGCCGGGTTCATATGCATCATAAAAGAATGTGGGAATGATCCGTATGCCAGCAAAAGTATTTATCAGTCTTTCAGCGGCATTGTTTGAGCCGGGTCGGCCCATGCTGTATGGATGCTCGATATTTCCTGCACCAGCAAAAGTCCCTATTTCAAACAGCGACTCCTCACTGGTACGTCTGGAATTGATCTCTTGCCAGTGTTTCTGGAACGGATTATTCGCAGGCCTGTTGTCTGTGGTGATAAGTTTTGCTGTTCCCTTTTGCGTATTGACGGCGTTATTCAGATATTGTTCGGCAATTCTGATGTAATTCTGATAGTCCTTTCTGCGTGCATAGACACACTCTCCATCATCGGCGCCCTTGTAATCGAATTGTACCTCACCATATAAGCCGGAAATATCGGTGCGAATGGTTTGCCAGCTTCCTGCATGCAGTGCAATTTCGCCGATAAGGGCATTGGCATAAGTACGGCTAAGTCGTTCAACAGTAATGCCGCCCTGACCCAAAGCATACATATTTCCTTCAACCGCTTTCAACTCTTCCATAATCTGGTCCATGATCTCAAAGCGGGAGGTTAGCTCATAATCCTCGATAAACTTATTTTCATAGCCAAACGGAACGTCACCAAAATGGCGCACCAGCTCCCAGGCGCAAAAAGCCCATAGTGTTTTGGCCTCGCCGTAGAGTTGTGTCCACGCTGTTGGATTACTGCCGGCAGCATCGGCCTGGTATTCGCTTTTGGCGGCTATCAGATCGGCAATGCGTGCCGATCGGGCAAGTACGATATTGAGAGAATTGTACTGAGTTGCTCTTGAGTCGATGGTGGTGGCGCCCGGTTGTAGCCTGGCTATGACGTTGTTGGCTGTAGGAAATTCACTCATATATTCCGCATCCGATCCCAGGGGATCCTGATAGTTGTAGTTCCCGCCGTGTGCACAATTGCGTCGATATTCGGCGTAAGCATAGGAGAGTGTTTTGAAAGCTTCCTCTGCTGTTGACATGACAAATGCATCGTCTGATTGACCAGGATTTGTCGTGTCCAGATAATCGCTACACCCTATAAAGAAGCTGATGAAAATTAATAGGCTTATATATATTATTCTTTTCATATCTCATTAAATTTAAATGGGTCATTGTTAAAATGTTGCGTTTAATCCAATTACAAACTGGCGTGAACGTGGGTATGTGCCCCAATCCAATCCGGGAGTCGGATAACGGGCTCGGTCGGGATCTGCATTGACTTCGGGATCGAGGCCCGAGTAGCCAGTAAAGGTAAAAACATTGTATATGGTGCCGTAGAGCCGAAGGTTGCTCATATTTATTTTGCTGATAATCTGATCAGCGAAAGAGTATCCCAACGTAAGCGTGTTCAAACGCAGGTAAGAACCATCTTCAACCCCTATTTCGGCTACATACCCCTGTTTGAGATAGGTAAGCGGCAAGGTTGTGTTTTTATTGGCTGCGTTCAGCTGTTCCGGCGTAGTTAAGCGGGTCAGCACACCATTTTGCATCTCGTAAAGCTTATAGCTGTTGTTTACGATGTTCATTCTGTTGCCGTAGAGGCCTCCTCCTTTTTCACCGCTGAAAAGTGTGGCCAGTTTATTGGCATTATAGATATCATTGCCGTAACTCCAGTTGAAGTAGGTACCCAGATCAAAATTCTTGTATTTGATATTGAGATTAAAACCTCCGGTATGTACAGGGTTCATGTTCCCAATCTCAACATAATCTCTCTCATCGATTACGCCATCTTCAAAGGCATCCTGAAATTTCGGCAGACCGGGATAGGCATACTGGCCATCTGGAACCAATCCTCCGTGGTAGGATACAAATGAACTTGCCAAATCTGCAATACCCTCTTTCAGGGTATACATTCCTGTATCAGCGTTGTAGTTGAAATCATCCGGTGTATAATAGCCCTCGCCTTCCATCTTATAACCCATGACAATACCCACCGGTTTGCCTTTTTGCAGAGAGTAATCTGAGTTGGGAATACCCGATTGAAAGAAACCGGTGCCGTAAGCACTCTGAAGTCCTTCCGACAGCTCATCGATATTGCCTTTGTTGAAGTTGATATTAGCTCCCGCCGTGATGTTCCAGTCCCTCTTATTGAGTAATACGCCCGAAATGGAGAACTCAATTCCTTTGTTGCTGGTCTGACCGATATTAGCAAAACTACTTGTAAATCCCGTGATGGAGGGAATGTCGGTAAGCATCAGCAGATCTTTCGTGCTGTTTTTATACAGATCTATGGTTCCCCAGATGCGGTTTTTGAGAAAGGTGTAATCGATACCGATGTTGCGCGTAATGGTTGTTTCCCATTTCAGATTGCGGTTGGCCATTTGTGCTGAGGCCAGATCATAAGAGGGAATGAGCGTATTGCCAATGGCATACTGATTGAGTATATCCGTTTCGGCTGCCCACAATTGCGACCATTGGTCGGAGCTGATGGCATCATTTCCAACCTGACCATAAGAAGCGCGGAGTTTTAGGTCGTCGAGCCATTCCAGTTCTTTCATAAACGACTCTTCCGAGACACGCCATGCGAGTGCTGCGGCAGGGAAATAACCCCAGCGGTGCTCCGGAGAGAAGGTAGAGGATCCATCGGCACGGAAGGTCGCAGTAAGCATATACTTGTCAAGCAACGAATAATTCACCCTGCCAAAATAGGAGAGAATACGTCCGGGAGTTGTAGCTCCCGAGGAGAGCCGCAGGTTCGCGCCATATTGTGAAATCATCGCAAAAGCGTTTTCTTTGGTAAAATTGGCCGGAAATTTGTCTCCCTGAATGCGCATATATGATCCACCTGAGTTGGTTACTTCCTGGCCCCCCAGGATGCTTATTCTGTGAATATCCTGTAGGGTCATGTCGTAGTTCAATGTATTTGACCAACGCATTTTCCAACCGTCGGCTTTTCTATAGTCTGCATTCCCTGCAAACAGCGCTTTGCCTTCTCCATCTAAATAGCTTTCTTCGTTGCCGAAGGGGGTAGGGCCCCGCCAGTTTTTATTTTGGGAATACTCGCGGCTCAACGTCAGTTCGGTGCGGTATCTCAGTCCCTTGATTATCTCCCAGTTCAACCCGGAAGTACCCCGAATAGACTGTGCTATTGAAAGGTCTTCGTGATCTTTAATCACAGCCACCGGATTAAACATGTCGTCCATTACAAAATTCTCTTCTCCCAAAGAGGCGTCGAGCAGGTATGAGAGATCGCCCTTTATGTCGGATGTAGCAATGGGTCGGAACCGGTAGGCACCCGAAAGTGAAGAGCCAAAACCACTCTGTGTACTCTCATTACCCATAGTTTGCCTATCTGTATAGCGTACGTCGAGATTAAAGTCCAGCGTATTGCTTATTTTCTGATCCAGTTTAAACGAAGCAGAAGCTCTCTTAGTAAATGAGTTCAGTTTCATTCCATCCTCATCGAGGTAATTGAGTGCAAATAGAATCTTTGTTTTTTCGTTACCACCCGAGATAGAAAGGTCGTGATTGTGAGAGAAAGAGCTTTTATACACTTCCTTCTGCAAATTGTAGGGCGAAACATTTTTATAGGCATCAATACCTGAAGAATTGCTGCCGGTATGTGCTCCTATTCCGAACAGATGCTGAAAGGGAGTGGTGTAGGTTGTCCCAAAATAGGTATCCAGGAGCCCCCATTTGTAGACCAGGTAATCATACGGTTCTAACGTTTCCATGTATGCTGACGGGGTGTTGAACTTGGTGTATCCGCTGTAACTGATGGTTACTTTTCCCTCTTTCCCTCTTTTGGTCGTCACAAGAATAACTCCGTTGGCACCCCGTGCACCATAAATTGCGGTAGATGATGCATCTTTCAATACGTCGATGCTTTCAATCATATCACCAGGGATGTCATTGATGTTTCCCGGTATTCCGTCAATTAAAACCAGGGGATCGTTGCTTTGCGAAATGGACCCGCCACCTCTAACACGAATAGAGATTTCTGCATCGGGGCGTCCATCCTGCGAAATTACATTCACACCCGGTAACTTACCTTGCAGTGCCTGAGCGACGTTTGTAACCGGTGCAGTCGTAATGGCGTCACCTCTAACTGAAGACACAGATCCGGTGAGATCGCGCCGGCGTTGCGTTCCATAACCAATTACCACCAATTCATCGAGGCTCGATACATCCTCTTCCATGATGATGTCAATTGTTGTTCCCGAAATTGAGACATCCATCTCCTTCATCCCAATATAAGTGACATGCAGTGTGCTGGCCGAAGCCGGCACCGACAGGTTGTACCTGCCATCGATATCGGTTGCTGTGCCAATAACGGTACCTTTCACCATTACGCTGGCGCCTATAACAGGTTCTCCTTTTGTATTCTTTACTGTTCCGTTGATTGTTCTATCCTGACCCATCAGGCTCAGAGCACAAAAGAACATTATAAACAATAAACCAAAAGCGTTTTTCATTTTCTTTTTTGATTTGTTCATATTCATGTTTTATTTAAGTTAAGAAATACGATAGAAAAAGTAATTGTTTAGTTATTCTTTTCAGAATTGCATCTCGATGTCTTGCATATATACTCTCAGGATTGCTAAGTTTTTTTGGTGGCGATTGATTTTTTTGAATAAAATGATTGTTATATTGTGCAATATAGTCATTTTTTTTTGTAGCGCAGGTGATTAATTGGTTTTTAATGGGTGTTAAATTGTTTATATATTGTTAAAATAATTGCCCGTCTCCGAATTATTCTTCGGGACGGGCAATTATTTGATTTAGATTTTATTAGGTGTTTCCTTAATTCTGGCCATTCCGCCATTTTGGGGCGCCAATACCCTTCTGGAAAATCTGAGAATTGGTTACTTTAGCTGAATTATTGAAGTAGAGGTTTGCTCCATGTTCACCTCCCGTTCCATCCAATGCATCGGCGCGGTGCATGAACTGATCGGATTGCGTAATAGCCTTGTGCGGCGGGTTTGGACTTTTCATCAATTCCAGCGGTGAAATGTCATCTACCAATACTTCCAGGCTGCCATTTAATGTAGCTGAACCGTTGTTTACCAGTGTGCCGAAGTTGTTTTTAGTCGCATTCCAGGCATTTGTGCTAAATATCTGCCCATTGGTGAGGAATGTGTTGGTGGAGTAATTATTTTCGAAATTCAATGTCACATGTCCGGCAGTACCGTCGGGCATGGTCATGGTATTTCGGATGTCAGCTCCTGCCATCACCATGCTACGTGCATCACCATCCTCCTTGGTTATCACGATCAGGTTTTTCTTCACGGTGTATGTACTTCCATCTGGGATGCCACGCATGTTGAAAATGTTTCCTGCTGCACGGGTATTCCAGTTTACCAAGGTATTGTTCTCGAACGTGATGTTCCATGGTCCACCTTTCCATGCAATTACTTTTGTTTCATTGAAAAATGATGGAAATGGACAATCGAAGAAGGTGTTTCCACGAACCACAAAATCTTTGTAGAGGTTTGTATTCACATTGTTCCCAGACCCGGCTATCCAGGGATAACCACCAGCACCGTTACTGTAGTATCCACAATCGAAGAATTGATTGTCTTCAATCAGCACCTGATCCCATATTTTGTAGTTGGCACCCTGTTCACGGATAAAACCACGCACCAATCGCTTAAAGGTACAGTTCTTGATCACGAATTTCTCCAGATGCACTGCCATACCATTTGAATACATGTTGATAAAGTAGTTGCCCGTAGCACTACCAAGCCCGGCTATATTGTCTCCATAGGTTTGGGCCAGCGGGCAATCGAAGTCTATATCATAGAACTCCAGCATCTTCATATAGATTTCCCCTCCTTCACCCGGTTCTGGCTGACGACCGAACATCAGGTTCATGGAATTGACATTGGTACCCGTTTTATGCATACCTCCCAGCAATACTTTGGCCCGCTTGCCGGCAGCTACATCTTCGGGACGGGTGCGAAGGACAAAACCTTTCGCGGTAGTCAGGTTATTGAACATACAGTATGTTTTTCCTCCTTCCAGGTAGTAGGTCTGACCTTCAGCAAGGTCCACGTCTGAGATGAAATCAGTCAGCAAGAAGTCAATACGCATTGCATTGTACTTCAGTGCCACTTCATGCTGTTCCATTGCGGTCTGATAGGCTTCCTGGCTATCGAAATAATCGCGTGTTGGAGGAGTAAGATTATGTGTCACCATGATCGGTTCACCCGGCTCACCGTCGGAACGGGCAGAATAGGTGTTGTAATAAGCATCCCACTTCACGGCTATTTTTTCGTTTCGTACGTTGATCACATAGACTGAGTTTTTTTGCAACCCGTCAATCTCCACATACCCTCTCTCGAAATCTTCCTCTGTCAGTCTGTAACTTTTCCATTTTTCACCTACAGTAGATGCCGGGTTGTTGGGAGATGGAGCCACTTCCAACCATTGGTACACAAAATTATCGTTTTCATCCAGCTCAAACTTTTCACGGTAGATGGTCTTATCATCTTCCGATACGCCGTCGGTAACTGTACTGAAACTACGGTTTAACATGACCCGCATGGTTGTTTCCGTAGTTTTTGATCCATCCACATATACACAGAAAGGAGTCGCATACCGGTCAGCTGTAACGATGCCGATGTATTCTGCCCACTGTCTTCCATCGCCATGTCCATACCATTTGGAAGCATGGGAGAAGTCGGTGATGTTGTCATCCTTTTTGGAAAGCACGCGTATCGAAAACCGGAAGTCGGTTGAGTATTGTTGGTTTTTGATCACCAAGTCAAGCACATTGGGTCCTACGATGGTATCCAAAAGCAGCAACCCGTTCTCGGCTGTAGTACCCCAGGCATCCGGACCGCCTGATACGTGTGGTTGAATTGCCTGACGGATTTGATATCCGGCACAGTCATTCACACCATACCAATAGAGGTGGATGTCATTGCCATTGGGACCCTCCGCCTTGCAGTTGTAAGCGTAGTCATCTCCTTTTCCCCGGTTGTTATCATTGATAAACATCGTCATCCATTCTCGGTCTAACTCTGCGGGGACATTTATTTCCTCATCCTTGCATGAGAAAAACGAGAAACCCACTAAGAATATCAGCGTGTATAATAAATAGTTCTTCATAATCTGTTTCTCTTTAATTTTAATTGTAACCATAATAGTTCTTATAAGCACCTGCAGAGCGCTGGATAGCAGCATTGGGATAAGGCAGGATGTAGCGTACGGGAGGTAATTCACTTACCGTAGGAACAGTAGTTCCCCCAAGAGGTTTTTCAGAGCCGTCCTTCACAAGAACAATTTCACCTTGTTCTGTATGGCGGATATATCCATAGAACGAATATTTTGTCTGGTTGGTGGGTTCAGAATCGCTGCTCCATTGGTAAAATTCCGCAGTCTGCCAAGTTTTACCATCAATTGCAGTAAGTGCTGTGGCAGGTTGGGTGGTTTGCTCATAAGGATTGTAGATGTAAAGAATATCCAGTATCTTGTTTGGGTAAGGAAATCCGTACACCTGACTGGCATCTACTTTCCACTCGGTATTTTGGGGTAACACATGATAATACATGTATTCGGGAAGATTATCCAGATAATTGCTGCCGTCGTGTTCTGCTATGTCATCTTCAAATCCGGAATAGGATCCTGCATTTGACATGGAAACAGAGAGATAGCGTAAAAAGCTGTAAACCACTTCCTGTCCATACAAATTGTTCCGGACCAAATCGCGCCAACGCATATTTTCACCGGCAAATTCCCATTTGCGTTCATCCAGCACTGCTTTCAGAAATGTTTCCTTACTGGAAGCTGCATTGGCAATATAGGAAGTTGCGGTACTCTGATCAGTAAAGGAGCGGGAGCGTACCTGGTGAAGACTTTCCTGCGCAGCTGCAACTGGTCCTTCCAGTTCGTTGATTGCCTCGGCATGCATCAGCAAAACATCAGTATAGCGCATATAGGGGAAATTAATACCAGTGGCTCCAGTGCTGATGTTGCTAAACTGTCCCGAATTAGCCCAGAGTTTCGACCATTTGTTGTTGTGTACTGTGTAATCTGCACGAATCAGGCAGGAATCCTGCGTAAGGTTGTTGGCCCCATTTCCGTAGTACCATAGACCATTGACAAAATCGCGCCGACTGTCATTTACATCGAAAGAATAACGGTAGAAAGCGCTTAAACGGCCTTTACCATCGGAAGCTCCCCATGTATTCTTACCCAGGGTCATTCCCTCATTGGCTGTGGATACGGGCCCCTGGATAAAACCGGTGTTCCCGGTAGATTCTTTTGCAAAAGGAATTTCAAAAATAGGGTCTCCCTGGCTAACCAACTCAAAATTACTCTCTTTCACGAATACATCGGAATAGGAGTTGCCCAACGAGTGCACATTCGATTTTATTACCTTGTCGGTATATTCTTTTGCAATTCTATAATATTGTTGATAATCGGTCGGTCGTTTCATTACACCATAGCTGGCTGCATTGTTTTTATCAGGATGGAGCGAGTACCCTCCAGCTGTTAATGCAATGCGCGCTATCATGGACCAGGCAAACTCCTTAGATGCACGTTCCACCGTAGTGCTGGCAGATGAGGTCATTTTCGGGGCAATAGTTTCCAGGTCTTCTATCAGTTTCTTTTGTATTTCTTCACGATCAGTGACCGGAATTACAAATCCATCTCCCAGCTGCGTGGCAGGCTGAAAGGTAAAGGGTACATCCCCAAACAGCACTACCAGGTCATGATAAACCATGGCACGGATACATTTCGCTTCACCGAGGTATTGCATCAATTCGGGATCCTTCTCGTCATATAGTTCGCTGCTCTCAACACCGAGGATGAAACGATTCGCATATTCAATGGCATTGTAAGATGCCTGCCAGTATTTGTTGATTTCACCTCCTTCTTCATCGCAGTCGAAACGTGCATAGCTGTTGTGAGTAGCCACGTTGTTGGTATACATCGTCATATCCACGTCACTGTTGAGAATAAAAGTCATCTGATAAGCTTTTCCATATAGGTCGTCCACCAAAATGGAAGCGTAAACACCATTCAATGCGCGACTGATCTCTGTTTTTTGACTAAAAACAAATTCTTCGCTATAGCTGGATGGCGAGTCTACATCGAGAAAATCGTTACACGATAGCAATGCCAACGAGACCAAGCCTGTTATAATTAAATTTTTCAATTTCATGTTGTTTAATTTTAGAATGTAATGTTGGTACCAAATACAAAACCACGGCTACGCGGGTAACGGTTAAAGTCCATACCGGGGGTCAATCCGGTCTGAATATCTACTTCAGGGTCATAACCGGAATATCCGGTGATGATAAACAGGTTCGATGCCGACACATAGAAACGAGCCTTGCTGATGCCGGCTTTGGCTGTCAGGTGTTGGGGGAGGGTGTAACCTACTGTCAGATCCTGGCAACGCAGGAAAGAACCATCTTCAATGAAATAGGAATGGGTAACTTTCGTGGTTACGTCGCTCGGGCTCCAGAGCGTGCGGCCCTGATTCAGTTCGCGGTACATATCGACAGATCCGTCAATGAAGTAAGCTTTGTACATCGTTTCCCCATCGGTACGGGTATATCGCCATCCTTTTTCTGCGAATTCAGAAAGGGAATTGAAGAACTTCTTGCTGTTGTCTTCGGCAGAGGCGAGGGTATAAGCGGTAGCATTGTTCACGTCGAAATCGAGCATGTAGTTGAAGTTCATTGTGAAATCGAAGGCTTTCCACTGTCCGCTCAATCCAAAACCACCCTGCACTTTCGGGTTGGTATTTCCAATGACGGTACGGTCATTTTCGGTGATGTAGCCATCACCGTCCAGGTCTTTGAATTTAATCTTACCGGGAAGCGTAGCGATACCGGAGTTGGAGTTCCCCGAGACCTGGTTGATAATTGTTTTGTTCTGTTCCACACCATTTTCATCGACCGAGGGAGCGTTTTTGGATGTGCCATTCTCCGCAGCTGTGGAGCCCCATGGGAGTGCCTGAAGGTTTTGCGTCGGGTCATAATAGAACTCATCCATTGAATATATTCCGTCGTATACGAAACCATAGATCAATCCCACTTCGTCACCTACTTTCAGGCAGTAGTCGTTGAAGCTCGATTTCCAGCGGTCATTCTGATCCCAGATGATATCGTCGGTGCCGTTTAGCTTGTCAACCATCTTCTTGTTCAAGCCCATGGTCAGGTTGGCGGAGAGTACGTAGTCACTGCCCCTAAGAAAGTCGCCGCTGAGCGTAAGTTCGACACCCTTGCTGGTTACCTGACCGATATTTTGCATCTGGCTTATGTAGCCGGTTGCTGAGGGGATGTCAGACTTGTAAAGCAGGTCTTTGGTGGTGTTCCAGTAGATTTCCGGTGTGAAGGTCAGGCGAGAATCAAAAAGAACAATGTCGGCAGCAAGGTTCCGCGTCAACGTAGTCTCCCATCTAATATCCTTGTTGGCGAAAGTGTTTCCTCCCTGGTTCCCGTACCACTGTTCTCCGAATTGTGTGGCTTCGCCGAAGCCTGGTCCACCAGTTGAGTTGATTGAATAGAGATAACGCCACATGTCGTCTTTGATGTTGTTGTTTCCCGACATACCGATTGCAGCGCGAAGTTTCAGCTGATCAACCCATTCCACGTCACTCAGGAATGGTTCTTCTGAAAGTACCCATGCACCGGCGATGGATGGGAAATATCCCCATTGGTTGCCGGGAGCAAATTTTGAGGAACCATCAGCACGCATGGTAAGAGACAGCAAATAGCGGTGTGCGAAGTTATAGTTTGCCTGTCCGAAGAATGAGGACATGCGGTCGGGCGTCGAAGTGTTTGTATAGGAATCCTGGGGTGTGCCGAATCCCATGTTGTCCCATGACTGCTGCGCTTCAAAGGCTCTGGGGAAATAACGGTTTTGTTGGATGTTAAACTTGCTTTGGTCATGGAATATTTCTTGTCCCAGCAGGAAGGATAAGTTGTGGTTGTCTTTCACACTGAAGCCATAGCTGGCTGTATTGGTCCAAATGTACCGGAGTGATTGGCGTTTTTCGATTCTCGCAAGTGGCTGAAAGTTGTTTCTCTGTCCTACTTTCGTGAGTGCACCCCAGAAACGATATTGATCCCGCCAATCTAAACCGATGGTTGCCTCTGTACGGAGAACCAAACCCTCGATCGGTTTCCAATCCAATGAGAGAGCATTGGAGTAATTGTAGGAATGTTTCTTTTGCTGGTTGATGGCGATGTCACTTTTTGGGTTGGTATAGGTGAACAGCTCCTCTTCATCAGGGTCGGCATACGTGGGATCCACGTATCCATATTCGCGCAAACCATTGGTAGGACGATAGCGAAGTACATCAACGATACCCCCTGTGCCGATATTGTCTCCTCCTGCCCCTTCATCGCGACGGAAGGTGAATTTCGGATTGATCTGCAACGTCAGTTTCTTGCTGATGTCGATGGCTGTCTTGATATTCAGGTTCGTACGACGTACACCGGAACCCATGATAATCCCTTTGTCTTCACTCTGGGTGAGAGAAAGATTAAAACGCATGTTTTCACTCCCTCCACCCAGGGCCACGTTGGTAGAGTAGTTGATTGGATTTTCACCCATCACTTCGTCCTGCCAGTCGTGGGTAGGTAATGTGGCGTACATGTCAAGGTCATTCGGGTTCCCGAAGTTGGCCCTGAAGAATTTGGCATTGCTGGAGCGGCTGCCGTTGCTGGCAGACCATTCATATTGGTAGCGAGCAAATTCTTTGGCATCCATCAGGTCCAGTTTCTTTGACAACTTGCTGGTGGAGAGATGGGAATTTATACTTACCTGCATCTTGCCTGATTTGGCTGATTTGGTGGTGACCACTACTACGCCGTTACCTCCCTTTGCTCCGTAGATAGCCGTAATGGAAGCATCTTTCAATACATCGATGGATGCGATATCGGTGGGAGGAATGTCGTTGATGTTTTCTACCTGAAAACCATCCACGATATAGAGCGGTGCATTGCTTTGGGTTACAGACGTACCTCCACGCACGCGAATGTTGATATCTGCACCTGGAGCCCCGTCGACGGTAGTTACCTGTACTCCTGATATCTTTCCTTGCAGAGCCATGGCTGCTGAAGTAACCGGCACAGCTGCAAGTTTTACTCCGGAGACAGACCCTACCGATCCGGTCAGATCTTTTCTGACCCTACTGCCGTAACCAATCACGATTACTTCTTCAAGATTAGAGAAGTCCTCTTCCAGAATTATCTCTACGTAATTGCCTGTGATGGGAACCTCTGCATCTTTCATGCCGATGTAGGAGACGGTCAATGTTTTGGCATTTGCAGGAACAGCAAGGGAATAATTGCCGTCGAAATCTGTAGCTGCACCAATTGTTGTGTTTTTAACCATAACATTGGCACCTATGACAGGTTCACCTGATGTGTCTTTCACAACTCCTGTGATTGTTCTTTGTTGTGCAGTTATCATTGCCGCACAAAAGAAGAATAGTAAACCGAATAATAATTTCAGTTTCGCTCTTTTGGAATAATTCATATGATTTGCGTTTATAAATGGATAATAAGATAATTTCTAACAAAAAGATACAGATAATAGATATATTTTGCAATTTTAGACAATATTGTGTAAAAGATGGGAGATTAATTGGTTTTTAAGGGGTGTTGAATCGTTTTTCTTTTAATTTCGTTAACTTTATCTGGCTAGCAGTGTACTATTAATTTCAATCTCAAAAGCGACAAGTCATTGAACCCACATAACAAATAACCACCATTCTGTCTCATTGGATAACATTATCTATCGAACAAGAAAATCTTCACCGAGGACCCTCTCTAGCTTGTATTCGTCCACTTCTTTTTCTGTCAACTGTCTCGACCAAGTTACTCTTTCTGATTTGTCTGCGCCAGGCCCCGTATTTTGATATTCTAAAAATTTGGCGGTCTCCTCATTGGCGGTTTTTCCCCAGTTGTTCCAACCTTCAGTTTTGACCACTTCGCTCAATTCGCATGCGATAAACGCGACATGGGCAAATGGTCTCCAGGGTCGACCAAGATAGAATGAGCTGGAATCATCACCCGAGATTCGGCATTTATTGAAAACATAGCCGAAAGATTGATCTTCCGGTGTGGAAGCTGCTGTGATGTAACCGTTCTGTTTGCAATATATTTCACATTCGTCGAAATAGGCAATTGAAGATCCGAAAATGAAATCGACCGTACCTTCAATATAACATTTTTTATAATATTGTTTACTTCCCGCTTTGTGTGTGTAGAGTGTATCCTGAAATCCCAAAAACCGGCAGTTATAGAATGATGCACGGTCGCTTCTTACAATGATGGCTACAGCCTGCCCTACAGGCCCTGCGGCATTTTCAAAGGTAATGTTTTTAGCGCTGAAATGATCGGGACAGACATATACGCTGGCTGAACCCGAGGTGCCTATTTCATCTCCCAGCGGACTTTTCTTTGCTGCGAAATTATTGAACGAGATCACGGTTTTAAACTTGTCCTCACCAATCAAAGAAAGAGACTGTTTTGTGTCGGGTACCACGAGTTTTTCCCGATAAAAACCGTTACGGATAAAAATGCGGGTCGGTTGTTTGCGGAAATCGGGTACCGCATCAATCGCCTCCTGCAGAGTTCTAAAATCTCCGCTACCATCCTGGGCAACCACAAAGTCATACTCTCTGGGATCGATATCGGCTTTTTCTTCAAATATTTTCCACAAAAAGTTGGCTGCATAATTCACCGTAGAGAGGTGCCAGGGGTGAAACAACCAGAAAGTATGCGGTGTATCTTCAAAAGTATGCACTTCGGCATAGATTCCCAGACTGTCAAGCTTTGCAATGTGTTCATCACGTCCATTGTGAAAACGGGGTATGGAGCTATTGATAAAGCAGACGGGTGCTGAACGCTCGTTCACCCAGCTAAGGGCCGATGCAGCACGCCAGTTGTCCGGTTTTTCAGCATAAGTTCCGCCAAGCCACTGTGCATCCACAGGCATTATCTCACCCGCGTCTCGCGTTTTTTGTGCCCTTTCTACACTTTCCGGATGAATGAAGGTGGAGATACCATCCATATTTATCACCGCCTTAATCAAATGATGTTTGTTCTTGGTGCCAATCAATGCTGCAAGCTGTCCCCCTGCGGAACATCCTGAAACGGCTATTTTATCTCTTTCTATCCGGTACGTCTCCGCATTTTCATACAACCATTTTACTGCATCATTCAAATCTTCTTCTCCTGCGGGATAGAGCGCCTCAGGTATGAGGCGGTACTCCACAGTGGCTGTGACAAATCCTTTTTTAGCCAAGTTGATAGCCAATGCTTTCTGCATTTCGGGAGAACCGGAGTTCCAGCCACCGCCATGTATCATCAGTAAAGCAGGATAGGGCTGATCATCATCGGGTCGGTAAACCGATAATTTGAGTCCTCTTTTACTATGACGATCATCGATATTTTTGTAGACTATGTCATGCCATGCAGCAACACCGGCAGGAATTGTTGTATCCACTGTTTTGATAAAAGGGAAGCGCTTCAGCTCCTTATGATAAGAACCTTGTACTGTGTAGCTGGTATCGCGCGGAATGCCATCTACCATTATTTTTTGCTTTAACAGGTTGAGTCTTTGCCCCCAATCAGCCATCACCTCATTTCTCCATTTGGAAACCGTTTTGCTTCCCTGCCAGGATCCTTCGAAGAGATCTCTGTCCTGTTTGTCGGTGTACCAGTTTTTGCCCAGTTTGTAACTAGCTGGGTTTTGTTTGCCAGGCCAGCTGTCGTCCACGACAAATATACCCCGGTTGCCATCCAGTTCCTTTATTCCGGAACTAATCCTGTATTCTAGTGTTGCCGGTGCTTTCGGTGCGTATCTTACGCTGTAGGTTCCATTTCCCAGGTAATAACCATCCCAGTCCTGTTTGTCAACATGGAGTGTGAAACAGGGGGAACCAATTTTTTCCTCTGATTCGGGTCCCTTGAAAACCAGCTCTATGACGGAGTAGACAGGAAACTTGTCTGAGCTGGTGGTGTTTCCTTTGAAAACGGTTCTGTAGCTATGTCCCATTTTTTCAAAACTACCTCCCCAGCTCTCGCCGATTGGATCATTGGAATTTCCGTTCATCAGATACAAAAGCGAAGGCGTGTCTCCCATCTTTGGGTTACCCTCGTAGTAGTTTTTGAAATCTTCCCCCAAATAACCTGCTCCCTTGATGAAATTGTCATAGTATTCGCTATTATATCTGGGTTCTTTCCTGTTGTCTGAGATAAAACCTCTGTAGGAGGCGTTGCTCTCGATAAAAAAAAGATCGGGGAAATTTTGTACAATATAGAGGTAGCTGTTGACAGACCATTTTTTATTAGGGCCGCCAATCCAGTAAATTTTTATTTTGTTTTTTATATCGGGGGCATCGTGAAGTGCCTGTGCCAAATCTTCCAATCCACCCCATACGAGAACCCAAAGAGGGCGGTTGCTGCTCTTCCTTGCACATGTGATGATCCAGTCTGAACCCTCAGTCGGTTTGTCATATCCTTCCCATGGTGCAAGTCCCTTTCTTCCCTGTTTGCAGATACTGCGCAAGTACGCCGGATCGGGGTACCCCGGAATCCTTCTCTGCAAAACAGACAAATCTTTCTCAAACAGATCGATCATCCTGATTATTTCCTCCTTGCTACCCTTTCCGTAAGATGGAGAGGAGACCAATCCCTCTATTTCAAACTTGTCGCTGTACATCAGGAGGTGGGCCATCGATTGATTGTCGTCGGGGTCGGTTCCACCAATATCGGTGCTGATCAGTAGACGCGGTTTTTGAGCCGGTTGATCTTTAGATATCCCGGGTTGTATATAGCTGAAAAATACAATCAATAGTATCGAAATATGCGTGACTCGTTTCATTCTTCTCATTTATTTAAGGTTTGTTTATAGTACCAAATCTAGTTGTTTTTCCCCATCTATCTTTTATCTCTGACTGGGATGATTTTCTCTCGTCAGACTGTGAAGCCACACTTCCAGATTGGTATAGCCCTCTTTGCTCAAACGGGTTCCATTGCCATCGGATTTGTCTGAAGGGTTTAGGTTATGTGATCTTTCCCATTTATCCGGTAAGCCGTCTCCATCTGAATCAATGAGGGATATACTATCCGCTTTGCTGGAACTCAAGGCGGGCCATGCACTTTCTGCTCCCTTCGGTTTTACATCATCCTGTGAGTCGATCAGACCCGGATAATCCAATGCATCGGAACTTCGGCTCCCTGAGTAAGTGGCTGTCCCGTTTCGTACCTCTTCCGCGATGCGGATGTCAATTTCATCCCTGAGCCTGGAGCAGCCAGCCTGTGCCAGTACCAGTTCATATGCCTCGTGTGTGGAATGTGTTGTTACGATATCAGTTTCCAATGGGGCAGAAAGACGAATATTCTTTTTCGCCTGTTCGTTGAAAGTGAGGTCGTTGCCCTTGGTGTTAATCTGTTCATATACCCCTTTTGTCCAATTGTCACGGGTGACTTCGTTATTCCCTGCCACCACATTTCCGGCTATGTAAAATTTGCCCCACACATGCTCCATGGGTTTCCATACATTGGGTTTGCCATCTCGGCCGGTCACGTATTCTGTAGTGCGCACCCCAATGGACACGATTCTGTAAGCAATTTCGTTGTCCGGCGTAGCGGGACCGGGCTTGTAAAAATTGTTCACGATATTTACATGCATTCCTTCACCGCCGTAGCATCCCCCGCCTGCCCAGTTATAGAAGACATTGTTCCGCATATCCACAAGTTCATGCTGCTGGGTTGAAGCATGCGGGCCCAGGCGGGGTACCCTGCTTTCGTGGTGTGCCAGCAGGTTGTGATGAAATGAAGCCCTGGTACCTCCCCAGATGGCACCATACCCATGTTTGCCCTTGCTGTGTCCGGCGGTTCTCAGGCTTTCGGTAATCATGCACCATTGTACGGTTGTATCCTCATTGCCATAAATGGAGCAGCTTTCATCTACCGACCAGCTGATAGAGCAGTGGTCGATGATGATATTCTTGCCACCGGTTCCCATTAAACCGTCGGGTTCACCTTCTCCCCTATCTCCCACCCGAAAGCGGAGATATCGCAGGATCACATTGTCGGCATTCAGCTTCACCGGGTAACCTGCTATGCAGATACCTTGTCCTGGTGCAGATTCACCCGCGATGGTCACATCATCCTGTGTGATTCGCAGATCTTTCTTCAGGAAGATGGTTCCTGCTACGTTAAAGAGGATTGTTCTGGGGCCTTTTTGAGCGACTGCATAGCGCAGTGTTCCCTTTTCGTCGCTGTCTTCCAGTGTGGTAACCCAGAAGACTTCTCCTCCGCGCCCTCCGGTAGCATATCTCCCGAACCCCTCTGCACCGGGAAAGGCAACCGGTCCTGTGTGCTTGGAGCCGGCGAATCCAGTTGAACAGAAAAAAAAGAATACCGTATACAGGAAAAGCATCCTGTGTGTGCGAAATGACTTCATTGCTTCAGATTTTTACCAATCCATTCCATGATGTATTGACGCGTATCCAGAGAAATCCAGTGTTCGTTTACCGGGGTAATCAGTGCCTCTTTCTGCGTATCTAGCAGGTTATAGACGATGTAGCTTGTGGTGGGAGGACATACATTGTCGTTATACCCCCAGGTCATCAATACCGGCACCCTGATTTGTCGAGCAAAATTAACCACATCGTAATAAGCCAGTGTATTTATTTTTTCCGGCGTATCCATTCCTTCAAATTTTGTGAAGAGGTGGGGGTATCCTCCAGCGCGTCCTGCTTTATAGCCCGCCATGTCACTCAATGCCGGGTGATTGGCAGCGCAGGCAGTAATTCTTGGATCCAGCGCTGTGGTAACCAGAGCCAAAGCACCGCCCTGGCTCCCTCCCTGGGCAATCAGATTTTTTCCGTCCCACTCGGGCAGCGAGGTTAGATAGTCAAGCGCTCTCACGCAAGAAAGGTATACTTTCTTCATATAATATGAATCCCTGTCATCGAGTCCGTTCACCAGATAGCTGTTGTTTCGGTTGCCAAATGCCCTGCTGATTTCGCTATAGGTTTCTGCATCGAGGTCGGGGCGGATACCATGAATCTCCATGTCGAACCGGATATATCCATTTTCGGCATAAAAGATATCTTTCAACGGGTTCATTGGTTTTATTCCCGCTCCAGGAGGGGAAAATACGACAGGAAATTTGCCCTCTCTTTTGGGTACCGTAAGGTATCCATACACATATTGATCCTTTTTATAAGCTTGTATCTTTACAAGATAGCAATCTACTTTTTCATTTGAATAGTCTGGTACTAAAGTGCTGGTTACCTGCTCGGGACAATCGGCGGCTTCCCTCTTAGACAGTTCCCAGAAATCGACAAAGTCTTCAGGATAACGGGTGTAGGGAGTCAGCTTCTCCGGTTCAAATCCTACTTTAATATGATGTTGATATTTTTTTCCATCAATGGTAACCGATAATTTACAATCTCTGAATCCCGGTTCCGACATAGTTCCCATGGGTACCACTGCGTGTCCGTTTTTCAGTTTTACACTTCCGGCGGTATCATCGGGCATCATCTCCGGTCCTATCTGGTAATTGATTTCAATCTCATTGAGCAACATGCCATATCTGTAAACAGCCACCTCGATCTCGGCCTTCTCATTCAACTGATAGAGCCAGCTGCTGTGATTCGGAGTTGTAACCCATAACAGATCGGACTGATAGGGATAGTTCTGTGAGAACAGAGCGCAGCTTGCGATCAAAAAAAAGAGTATGATAGAATGTTTTTGTCTCATCATTTTGTTTGGGTATTGATATTTAATCTTTTGATTTGAAATGGTAAAAATGGTTCGCTTCCGTTTCAAAATCATAGCATTCACTCTTCTTCAGCCCGAGTTCAATAAGATGTGCCTCTTCACTAATTCTTGGACTCTTTATGGATGCAATCCGATAAAAAGGATTCGGATTTACTGTCTCCGGTTGTACTGGCTTAAATTTGGTTTTTCCCTTTATTCCATTGGGTGTTCTCAACCGGCAATTGCCTCCTAACCCTGAGTAAATGGAAAGTTCTGTCACTTTTCCTTCACTCCATTTCATATCGACAATAAAGCCCCCTCTGGCCCTGAGTCCTTTTACTTCACCATTCGGCCAGTTATCGGGCAACGCAGGCAGAAGATGGAGTACACCGTCGTGGCTTTGCAACAGCATTTCGGCTATCCCGGCGGTGCAACCGAAGTTACCGTCTATCTGAAATGGGGGGTGGGCGTCGAACAGGTTAGGGTAGGTACCGCCGTTCTGTCCGCTTCGCTCCATGGGTGCCGGTGTCAACTGGTCTTCAATCAGCTTGTATGCCCTGTTCCCCTCCAAAAGACGGGCCCAGAAATTTACTTTCCAGCCCATCGACCATCCGGTGGATTCGTCACCACGGTATTCCAATGTGTTCCTTGCAGCCTGAAATAATTCAGGTGAATGATAGGCCGAAATCTGGTTTGAAGGGTACAACCCATAGAGATGAGAGACATGCCGGTGACGGTCATTAGGCCTATCCCAATCCTGCAGCCACTCTTGCAACTGCGTATGCCTGCCAACCTGCATGGGGGGCAACTGCGCTCTTTTGATACGGACAGTATCGGCGAAAAGAGCATCTTTATCCAGTATCTCCGATGCAAATAAAAGATTGGAGAAGACATCAAATACCAGCTGATTGTCCATGGTGGTACCTGCAGTCATGGTTACCCCACTCATGTGGGTGTTCTCCGGTGACATGGATGGGCTCACTACCAGCCAGTTGTTGGAAGGTTCCGTCTGCAGCACATCCACATAAAACAGTGCAGCTCCCTTTAATATTGGGTATACCTTTTCCAGAAACTGTTTGTCTCCCGAATAGAGATAGTGCTGCCAGAGGTGCTGACTCAGCCATGCTCCCCCCATCGGCCACAGACCGTAGTATGCCCCGTCTACCGGTCCTGTCATCCGCCAGAGATCAGTATTGTGATGCACTACCCAACCCCTGGCACCATACATTTTTTCGGCTGCATCTTTCCCTGTTTCCGTCAGGTCTTCAATCATCGAAAAGAGGGGTTCATTCAACTCGGGCAGGTTGGTAACCTCGGTGGGCCAGTAGTTCATTTCGGTGTTGATGTTGATGGTGTACTTACTGTCCCAGGGTGGCGAGAGCTTGTCGTTCCATATCCCCTGAAGGTTTGCAGGCTGATTGCCTGGTTGTGAAGAGGAGATGAGCAGGTATCTGCCAAACTGAAAATAGAGAGAGACCAGTTGCGGGTCGTCGCCCGATTTGAAGTCTACTACCCGTTGATCCGTCGGCTTATTCACTGCGTCGGTAACACCCAGGTCGAGGTCTACCCGGTCGAAATAGGAGCGATACTGTTCTATATGATCTTCCCTGATCTCTTTGAAAGATTTTGATGTGACCTTCGAGAGATAGTCTCTGCTTAACGCATCAGCATCACCGCTGATGTCATTGTAGTTTTTATAGTTTGTGGCTGCCGTAATATATATGGTGGCCGAATTTGCATTTTTAATCTGAAGTGTGGAATCGGTCTGCGCCAGTTCACCCCCATCGATGACGGGTTTAAACCGTGCGGTAAATGTTACCTTTCCCTGCTTGTTGTCGGCATTTCCGCTTACACCCTTGAGAACAAGCGTGTTTTCTTCGGTGTGTACGTTGTTCCTGATTTGGGGTGTTGTTGTTCTGATCGTAAAACTCACACTCCCTTTCTTGTTGGCCGTCAAATTGACTACGATGACCTGGTCTGCTGCGGAAGCGAAGAACTCACGGTTATAGGTCACATCGCCCACTTTATATTGTACACTGCTGATGGCGTTCCTGATATCCAGCTCACGATAATAATCGGAATATTCACTGGTATCATGCATGTCAATCCAAAGATTACCCAGTGTTTGATAAGGCATGCCGTAGTTTATGTTTCCTGAAGCATGTCTTGGAATACGGGTCATGCCCAGCTCCTGTGCCTCTTTGAATTTCCCTTCAAATATAAGTTTCCTTATTTCGGGTAAAACCTCGTTAAAACCTTCGGGAATATTGTTCCCCGGTTCGCCGGCCCATATGGTCTCCTCGTTAAGCTGTAGTTGTTCAGAATATACAGTTCCATAAATCATGGCTCCAAGTCGACCATTGCCTATCGGGAGTGCTTCCTCCCAATTTTCGGCCGGCACATTATACCAAAGCTTCATCAGATGAGAATTGGGCTGACGGATACATCCGAAAAAAGAAGTGATTACAAGAAACAGAAGTGTGGTTGATTTGATTTTGTGTTTCATTTACGTCTTATTTATTGTTGTGTTTGAACATTATAGAAGTCTGCAGCCAGTGCTGGGCTTGTTTTGAATGGAACAGGTCATGCGAAAGAATACAAACCAGAGACAAGGCACTTAATCGTCTAGGCGTAAGTAAAGTACAATAATAATCAAAATTTTATAAAATAAAGATGATGAATTGGTTTTTGAAGGGGGTTGAATTGTTCTTTAACGGATGAAACAATTTTAGCTATACAAATATATTGTATATTTGCGGTTATGGGATATGACCGCAAACAGATGTATGAACTGAAATGCAACAAATCATTAAAATACCGTCCTCCCTTTTTTTTCTGCTCTTTTTTGCGGCAGAGGCTCTCCTAGCTCAGCCAAAAGCCTATTTTGAACATTATGGAGCTGAAGATGGTCTTCCACAACACACCATTACCGATATCCTTCAGGACAGGAATGGCTTTATGTGGTTCAGTACTTGGGATGGTCTCTGCAAATTCGATGGCTATACTTTCACTACCTATCACCTTCCGAAAGGAAATAGCGTTGAATCCAGAAGCAGCAGAATAGATTTCATGCACGAAGATCAGTACAATAATATATGGGTACTCACCTACGACAGTCTTGCGTTCAGATTCAATACGGAAACCGAATCATTTCTGGGCACCAATTGTATCGCCGGATTCAGGGAAAAGATATTTTCGACGGCACGCATATCGACAAAACCTAGTGGTAAAGTATGGTTGTTATCGGATGACAATGGATGCATCGCCATTGTTGATTCACTTTTTAACGCGAAAGTATTCAGTACATCTAATCGAAAATTAACAAACGACCAAGTCCATTGGGTCCATGAGGATGCCGAAAACAACAGCTGGATTCTTACGCAGAGTGGACTTAACTGCCTCTCGTCAGTCGATTCGGAACCCATTGTTTATTTTCATCCACAATCTGAAACGGGATTAAAAAATGAGTTGCCTTTTTTCACCGTCATGGAGCAAAATGAAGAGCTTTGGTTTGGTTCCGGATCCGGAACTGTGTGGCGTTATCACAAAGAAAAGCAGTCATTTCATACGCTTTCTACAGGGTTGTCTTCCGATATTATTTCCATAAAGGAGATATCGTCGGAAAAGATACTGGTTGTTTCCCGGCTGGACGGATTTGTCGTTTACAACACCCACGACGGAAGCATGGATTTGTATAACAAGAAGGTGATCCCGGAGATGGACTTTAATGAGATTATGACTGTATATGTGGATCGAGCAAAGAATATATGGTTTGAAACGGACCAGCTGGGAGTCTCTAAATTTAATCCCTATACCTTGGCATACGATCATTTTACACCCTATATAGAAAGTAGAGAATCGAATGTTTTCCTTCCCAATTTTTTTATCTTTGAGGATGTTGGAAACCGTCTCTGGGTACATCCCCGTGGAGGAGGTTTCTCTGTGTATGACAGAGAGAGCGACTCCCTGACCCCTTTTTACAATGATCCATTTTCGAGCAATTGGATGTTTTCCAATATGATGCATGCGGCCTATTCAGACAGGCAGGGTAATTTATGGATGTGTACCCGTTCACATGGACTCGAAAAGGTGATATTTAATGACGATTTACAATTCCGTTCCATCTTGCTGAACGACAGTCCAAACTCTACCATCAACAATGAAGTGCGTCCCATTTTTGAAGATTCGGAAGGATTAATATGGGTGGCAACAAAAGATGGGAAGATCTATGTACTGAATGCTGAAATGGAGATTATTGGCTACCTGAATGACAATGGAACAATAGGAGTTGGCCAGCCTTTAAATGGAATCGCTTATTGTATTACAGAGGATTCAAAAAAAAATATATGGATAGGGACAAAAGGTGAAGGAGTCTACAAGCTGAGCAGGCAAAATGAGAATAACCGGTTTACAATTAAACGTTTCAATCACAAGGAGGAGGATATTTATTCTTTGAGTGACGACAATGTGTACGCTATTTTTGAGGACAAGCACAACAATTTATGGATTGGAACCTTTGGAGGGGGGCTTAACCTTGTTCCCCACGATGGTGATGAAGGG
Organism: uncultured Proteiniphilum sp.; assembly: GCA_964602395.1. GTDB lineage: Bacteria > Bacteroidota > Bacteroidia > Bacteroidales > Dysgonomonadaceae > Proteiniphilum. The sequence goes on from CAZRRC010000001.1 coordinate 109,537, forward strand.
AAGTTTCTACACGCCAAGAATCAACTCTCCGGCTATCCCATCAATCAGGGATTTCGTGTGAGAATAATATCGGAGGACAAAAAAGGAAATATCCTTGTCGGCACTACGCTTGGATTTATTACATTCTGTGCTGATAAACAGTCGCCTGAAGAGATTAAGTTCAATGTATACACGAGAAATAACCATGATCGGCATTCAATTGGAGCCAACGATATCATGGATATTTGCACCACCCAATCCGGGGAGACCTATATCGGTACATTTGGGGGTGGAATCAGCAAAATCGTTGAGACGGATTTAGCTGGACATCCTGTCAACTTTGAGAACTATGGTACTTCACATGGACTGCCTTCAGAAATTATTCTTTCAATACAGGAAGATATGGTAGGCAATTTATGGATCAGCAGTGAGGGTGGACTCACGAAATTCAACGTGGAAAAACAGACTTTTGAAAACTTCAGTGAAATCAAGCGACTGATGAAGCGTTACAATTTTGCCGAAAACTCCAGCTTTGGCCTCCGCGATGGGAGGATGCTGTTTGGCTATACATCTGGTATGTTTCTGTTTAATCCTGATAGTGTGAAAAACAACACGTTTCATCCCAATCTTGCACTAGTGGGCTTTAAGTTGTTTAACCGTACTGTTCCCATTTCAACAGAGAGTCCACTGCAAAAAAACATCAATCTGATGAAGAATCTGATTTTGAAATACAATCAGAACTTTTTCAGTATTGAGTTCGCCTCACTCGATTATACTGATCCGAAAAATATATATTATGCCTATAAACTAGATGGTTTTGACAAGGAATGGATCTATTCTGGCAACCAGCGTATTGCCAATTATACCAACTTGTCGCCTGGAAAATATCTTTTCCGGGTAAAGTCGACCAATAGCGACGGGGTGTGGACCAACAACGAACGTACCCTTGCCATTGAGGTACTCCCCCCTTTCTGGGCAACCGGCTGGGCATATCTCGTCTATGTAATCCTGACTATACTGATATTGTATTTTATCTTCAGGATATTGTATGCTTTCTACAAAATGCGAAACAAAATCGTGTTGGAAAAACAGGAGTCAGAGATCAAAACCCGTTTTTTTACCAACATTTCTCATGAAATCCGCACACCGCTCACGATGATCGTTTCTCCCATTGAGAACCTGATACAGAGTGCATCGACTCCTGAACCGGTGAAAAAACAGCTCATGCTTGTTTCAAAGAATACCAACCGCTTGTTGAACATGGTGAATCAGATTCTCGATTTTCAGAAGATGGAACAGTCGCCGCTCACTGTCAGTAAGATTGCGATAGGTGCTTTTGTAGAAAACTTATATGAGAATTACACACACAATGCAAGACTGAAAAGTATTTTATACAGTTTTGAGAACAAGGTGGGAGATCAGCTGATATGGGTCGATGCAGAAGCGGTGGAGAAGATTGTAGTGAACTTGCTTTCCAATGCATTCAAGTATACCCCCCAGGGGAAATCGGTTCATGTCTCGGTGTTTTCCCATAATAATGATGAGGTGGCGCTGCAGGTAAAAGATACCGGCATCGGCATCAACAAAGAAAGGATGAGCCGTTTGTTCCGTCGTTTCGAGTCTTTTAACGAAGATCCCAGTAAACCCAGTACCGGTATCGGGCTTTCCATTGTGAAAGAGATGGCCGATAAGCATCGCGCCAGGATAGAAGTGGATAGTGAAGAGCAGGTGGGCAGTAGATTTACGGTGTATTTTCGGATAGGAACTTCTCATTTTGGGTCCGATGTTACCATTGATGACTCCCTGAGTCCGTTAGCTGTAAGCGAACTTGAAGAGGGGGGACAGGAGAATCAGCTTCCTCTCCTTGTGACAGAGGAACTCAATGACCAACCTTCGGTATTGGTGGTGGAGGATGATGATGATCTGCGTCAGTTTATTCTTTCTATTCTCGAAGATGAATATGAGGTGCATGAAGCATCGAACGGAAAAGAGGGGCTCGAAAAGGCGTTAGAGCTTATTCCCGATTTTATTGTCAGTGACATCATGATGCCGGAAATAGATGGCATTGAGTTGCTCGAGAAAGTACGCAGCAATATCCATACCAGCCATATTCTCTTTCTGCTGCTCACGGCAAAAACTACACTCGACAGCAAATTGGAGGGATTTGGACAGGGAGCAGATGAGTACATTACCAAACCTTTCAGCGTCTCCTATTTCAAGGCGCGGGTCAAAAATCTGTTACAACGCAGGAGTGAATTACAGCTTTATTACCGAAACAGAACGAATTCTTCTCCGGTAGCTTTATCCAGGGCAAAAGAAATAACAGACGCTCCTTTCAACGAAAAAGACCTCGCTTTTATCCGTACTATAAACGAATTTATTGAATCGCATCTTGGCAACAGCGATTTTGTAATTGAAGATATGGCAGTGGAGATGGGAATGAGCCGTACCGTATTCTTTAAAAAACTGAAAGGACTCACGGGACTCGCTCCCATAGAATACGTACGGGATGTGCTAATGCAGCATGCAGCAGAGCTTCTCGAACAGGGCAACCACGCAATCAAGGAGGTTTCCTATATGGTGGGCATGAGCGATGCCAAATATTTCACCCGCTGTTTCAAAAAGAAATTCAACATGACACCCAGTGAATATAAAAAAACATTTTTGCGAGAGGAGATGCTCAAATAAGGCAGACATTCAACCTTAGTTTGTGCCTGTCACATCCATTGTCGGGTACACTGTGCTCGATCACGATAGGTGACAAATTTAGCTTCCCTGGGTTTGGCTGGATTAAAATAAAATGACTAACTTTGAAATTCAAAAAGGTCGTGTTCCGCAGAGTGTGCTCGAGAACAGTACAACGAAGAAGAGATCATAATTTAAAAATACATATCCTATGAAGAGTTTTATTCACGATGACTTTTTGCTCCAAACAGATGCGGCAAAAGAATTGTATCACGGCCATGCAAAAAATCAACCCATCATCGATTATCACTGTCATCTCAATCCGGAATATATCGCGAAAGATCATTCCTTTGACAACCTGGGTGAGATATGGCTCGAAGGTGATCATTACAAGTGGCGGGCTATGCGCACCAACGGCATCGACGAGGAATACTGTACCGGAAGGAATGCCAACGACCTGGAAAAATACATGAAGTGGGCCGAAACAGTACCTTACACCATGCGAAACCCCTTGTACCACTGGACACATCTGGAACTGAAAAGGGCTTTTGGGGTGGATAAACTGCTCAATCCAGAAACTGCAAAGGAGATTTACGATGTCTGTACCGCGAAGCTTCGTACCCCGGAATATAGCGCACGTGGATTGATGAAAATGTTTAACGTAAAGGTGGTATGTACCACAGATGATCCAGTGGACAGTCTGGAGCATCATCTTGCATTAAAAAATGAGCAGTTTGAAGTGAAAGTACTGCCCACCTGGAGACCCGATAAGGCGATGGCGGTAGAAAACCCCAAGGCGTACCGTGCTTACGTGGAGAAATTGTCGGAAGTTTCGGGTGTGACCATCAGTCAGTTCAGCGACTTGATTGAGGCATTGCGCAAACGACACGATTTCTTTGCTTCAGTTGGTTGTAAGCTTTCAGATCATGGCATTGAGGAGTTCTACGCTGAGCCCTACGCGCAGACGGAGATTGAACAGATTTTCAATAAAGTGTATGGGGGAGATGAGCTGGCTAAAGAGGAGATTCTGAAATTCAAATCGGCCATGCTCTATGAGGGAGCTCTCATGGATTGGGAAAAAGGCTGGACGCAGCAGTTCCATTATGGAGCCATTCGCAACAACAATACACGGTTGTTTAACAAGCTGGGGCCGGATACCGGATTCGATTCGATCGGCGATTTTACCATCGCCAAAGCAATGAGCCGTTTCTTCGATCAGCTTGACAAAGATAACAAGTTGACCAAAACCATCATTTATAATCTGAACCCCCGAGACAATGATCTGATTGCAACCATGATTGGAAACTTTCAGGATGGCTCGGTAGCTGGGAAAATTCAGTTTGGCTCCGGTTGGTGGTTCTTGGATCAAAAAACAGGAATGGAAGCCCAGATGAACTCGCTTTCTAACTTGGGCCTGTTGAGCCGGTTTGTGGGTATGCTCACCGATTCGCGCAGCTTCCTCTCCTATCCGCGGCATGAATACTTCCGGCGCATCCTCTGTAACCTCATCGGCAACGATGTGGAGCATGGCCTGTTGCCTGCCTCAGAGATGAACTTCCTCGGAAAAATGGTAGAAAATATATCCTACCACAATGCAAAGAATTTTTTTAATTTTTAAAAATCAAATAAAATGAAATTAGGAAAGTATAGTATCGGTGTGGGTGACCGTTTCACGTATCAGGGAAAAGCACAATTGCGTGCAATCATGAAAGCCAACGAGACAGGATTGGATATTACACCGGTATGGAACAAATCGAACAGAGAACATATTTATGTGGGGACTGTTCCTGCGGATACCCGCAAGGAGGCAGATGAAGCAGTTAAAGCACTGAATCATACAGGTGCTTACTTTGTGGATGCCGATCATATTAACCTGACTACCGTATCGAAATATGTGGAAGTATCCGATTTCTTTACACTCGATGTAGCTTCATTTATTGGTAAGGAGAGCAGCAAAGAGGAGGTGGATGCTTTTGTGTCTTCCTGTGAAAAATATCTCGGTGAATTGCACATCCCGGGTATGGAGAAACCCTTGCACATCACAAAAGAGTTGTTGAACGAGGTTGCCGGTAAATTTCTAGCAGCCACCCAGCATGCCTCTGAGATTTATGCTTACCTGAAAAAAGAGAAAGGGGAGGGTAATTTCATCACCGAAGTCTCGATGGATGAGGTGGAGACCCCACAGACTCCGGTTGAAATGCTCTTTATTCTGAAGATGCTTGCCAACAAAGGTGTGCCTGCACAGACCATTGCTCCCAAGTTTACGGGGCGTTTTAACAAGGGGGTGGACTACGTGGGCGACCTGGCACAGTTTGCCAAGGAATTCGAAGAGGATGTGCTGGTGCTCGATTTTGCCGTGAAAGAATTCGGACTACCAGAAGAGCTGAAGCTGAGCGTTCATTCAGGAAGCGATAAATTTTCCATCTACCCGATCATGGCAGAGGTGATTGCCAAATATGACAAGGGCCTGCACCTGAAAACGGCCGGCACTACCTGGCTCGAGGAGGTGATAGGTCTCGCTGTTGCCGGTGGCGAAGGGCTTGAGCTGGCGAAGAAAATATATGAAAATTCTTATAATCGTCAGGAAGAGTTGTGTGCTCCCTACGCCGATGTAATTGATATCGATGGCACAAAACTTCCTACCGTGGAGGAAGTGAAAGGCTGGTCGAGCGAAAAATATGCCAATACACTCCGTCATATTCCGGGACATGCTGATTACAATTCCAATTTCCGCCAGTTGATTCATGTGGCTTATAAAGTGGCTGCAGAGATGGGCAAGGAGTATACCGACCTGTTGGTAAAATATGCCGATGTGGTGGGATCCTGCGTGGAAGAGAACATTTATGACAGGCATCTGAAAAGACTCTTTGCGATTTAAATCATGGAAGCTGCGGGCAGATATCTGTGACGATATCTCGTTTTATGAATGGAGTTTTACGTGATTTAATCCCGGTCAACCGGATTATCGACTTATTTTTGTCCGCATTAAACACTAAAAAATATATTATGTACGATTTTTTTGATATCAAAGGAAAAGTAATCGCCATCACGGGAGGAACCGGCGTGCTGGGCACATCGATGGTGAAATACCTGGCTGCGCACGGAGCCAAAGTGGCTGTGCTGGCAAGAAACAAACAAAAAGGAGATGAACTCATAGAGCAAGTGAAAGCAGATGGGGGAGAGGCGATTTTCCTCCAGACGGATGTAACCAATGAGGCCGTGTTGAAGCAAAATGCCAAAGAGATTGCGGAGAAATTCGGTACCATCGATGTGTTGATCAATGGCGCCGGAGGTAACATGCCTGGAGCGACTATTGGGCCGAACAACGATATTTTCGACCTGAAGATGGATGATTTCCGCAAGGTGGTCGATTTGAACCTGATGGGTACGGTGATGCCTACAGTCGTTTTTGCTGAATATATGGTAAAAGCGAACAAAGGAAATATTGTGAACATCTCTTCCGCCTCCGCCCTGCGTCCCCTCACACGAGTGGCCGGCTATGGAGCTGCCAAAGCAGCTGTAACAAACTTTACCAAATACATGGCTGGAGAGTTGGCTACCAAGTTTGGTGAGAATTTCCGGGTAAACGCTTTGTGTCCCGGCTTCTTCATCACTGAGCAAAACAGGACATTGCTTACCAACCCCGATGGCTCCTATTCTGATCGTGGGAACACGATCATCGCGCACACACCCTTCCGACGCTTTGGTAATCCGGAAGATCTGCTCGGTACCTTGCACTATCTGGTAAGCGATGCTTCCAAATTTGTAACCGGTACAGTTGCTATCGTCGATGGCGGTTTTGATGCGTTCAGTATTTAGTTGTCGTCTATTACATCATCAAATCATCACATCATTCGTATGTCATTAAAATTAAAGAAAGATTTCAAATATGCGCTGGTTGTCCCCACCAGCATGGGGGTACGCATCACGCCGGTGAACGCGCAGCCGGTACAGAGTACGAACCTGTTTCAGATGCAGGCTACCAGTGCCGAAACCAACGTGGCCAGTATCTCCTCTTACCTGGGGTTACCAGTAAAGGTCCTGACTACCTTTGTGAAGGAGAGCCCCATTGCGGCTTTTATTAAAGCCGATTTACGGGCGCGCCACATGGACTATGAAGGTCCCGAAGTGCCGCAGGGTAATCCCTGGGGATACCGTCATCAGTTCAATATTGCCGACAGTGGCTTCGGACTCAGAGGACCCCGTGTGCAGAACGACCGTGCCGGTGAAGTAGGCAGGACATTGAATGTGAAAGATTTCGATCTTGAACGGATCTTCGGCGTGGAGGGTGTCCAGATTGTACACCTCTCTGGACTCATTGCCGCACTTTCACCCGACACCAGCAACTTCTGTCTGGAGATCGCGCGTTATGCAAAAAAACATGGCACATTGATCTCCTTTGATCTCAATTACAGAGCTTCTTTCTGGAAAGGACGTGAGAAAGAACTGCATGAGGCTTTTACCGAAATAGCCTCTCTCGCTGATATCCTCATTGGAAATGAAGAAGATTTTCAGTTGTGTCTTGGCATTGAAGGTCCCAAAGCAGGGGGTGAAAATATTGGAGATACCATGGATGCCTTCAAAGGGATGATCTTGAATGCGAAGCAGGCATTTCCGAATGTATCGGTCTTCGCAAATACCCTTCGTGAAGTGATCAGTGCCAACGAACATCTCTGGGGGGCTATTGTTTACGAAAATGGAACATGGCACGAAGCTCCGTTGCGTACCATCAATGTAATGGATCGCATTGGTGGAGGCGATGGTTTTGTAGGAGGTCTCCTCTACAGCATCCTCAGGGAGATGTCATCAGAGAAATGGATTCAGTTTGCCTGGGCAAGCGGTGCGCTGGCCACGACGTTCCTGACCGACTATGCACAACCAGCCGATGAAGAGGTAATCTGGAGCATCTGGAAAGGTAATGCCAGGGTAAAGAGATGATCATTCAATGAGCCAATGAGCCAATGTGCCAATTTGATTTTGGTTCTTGATTCTTGTGTCTTGACAACAAATAAATATAAATAATGAAAGAAAAAGCAGATATTGGATTGATCGGATTGGCCGTGATGGGTGAGAATCTGGTCTTAAATATGGAGAGTAAAGGTTATACCGTGGCTGTTTTTAACCGCACAGTGGCCAAAGTGGACGATTTTTTAGCTGGGCGGGGCAAAGGGAAAAATTTCATTGGAGCTCATTCTCTGGAAGAGTTTGTGGCATCCATCGAGCGCCCGCGCAAGGTAATGATGCTGGTGAAAGCAGGTAAGCCGGTAGATGATTTTATTGAACTGCTTATTCCGCTGCTTGAGCCGGGTGACATCATCATTGACGGTGGCAACAGCCACTTCCCCGACAGCATACGCAGGACAAAGTACGTGGAAAGCAAGGGGCTGTTGTATGTCGGAACCGGTGTCTCCGGTGGCGAAGAGGGTGCATTGAAAGGCCCCTCTATGATGCCCGGTGGTTCACCTAAGGCATGGCCCCACGTGAAAGAGATCTTTCAGGCTGTAGCTGCCAAAGTTGACGGCGGTGTTCCCTGCTGCGACTGGGTGGGAGAAAATGGTGCAGGGCACTTCGTGAAGATGGTGCACAACGGCATTGAATATGGCGACATGCAGATCATCAACGAAGCTTATCACCTGATGAAAGATCTGCTTGGTATGGATGCTTTTGAGCAGCACGAAGTATTCAAAAAATGGAATAAAGGAATGTTGGATTCTTATTTGATTGAGATTACCACCGACATTCTGGCCTTCAAAGATGAAGACGGATCGCCGTTGGTAGAGAAAATACTCGACACTGCCGGCCAGAAAGGTACCGGAAAATGGACAGCCGTCACGGCCCTCGACATGGGTATACCCCTCACTCTGATTGGAGAATCGGTCTTTTCACGTTGTCTCTCAGCTCAAAAAGATCTGCGAGTGAAGGCATCTCAAACGCTGGTAGGCAAGACCCCGGATTTTAAAGGCGACAAACAACAGTTTATCGATGACCTGGAGAACGCCATCTATGGAGCCAAAATTATCTCCTATGCACAAGGTTACGACCTGATGATGGAGGCCGCTAAAGAGTATGGCTGGAATCTCAATTATGGTGGAATCGCACTGATGTGGCGCGGTGGATGTATCATTCGTTCCCGCTTCCTCGGAGACATCAAAAAAGCATTCGACAATAACCCGGCATTGGAAAATCTGCTGCTCGACCCCTTCTTTAAGAATGCAGTTGAGTCGGCAGAAGAGAGCTGGCGAAGGGTATGTGCCACGGCTCTGCTGAACGGCATTCCCGTACCGGCCATCACGTCGGCATTGGGATATTACGATGGTTTCCGCAGCGAACGTCTCCCGGCTAACCTGCTACAGGCACAACGAGACTATTTTGGCGCCCATCAGTATGAACGGCTCGACAGCCCACGGGGCAAGTTTTTCCATACAGACTGGACGGGGCGTGGCGGAAGCACGGCTTCCACTACCTATGATGTTTAATGTGGATGAGAGGATGTGATTATTCAATGATGTGATTTGAATAATCCACATCTCTCTTCTCAAATACCATATAAGATGATTTATTTCGAGAAAGGTTCTTCAGACACTGCCTTGTCGCATGATGATTTGAAGAAAGGTCTCTACGAAGCATTGGGTAAATTGGGGGAACGGCAGAAAATTCTGGCCCTTCCGCCCGATTATACCCGTCTGCCCAGCAGAGCAGGAGAGCTTACAGAAATGACCTGGGAGTACTATGGCGAAAAACTGACCGATATCCTTCCTGCCCTGGGTACACACTCTCCCATGACGGAGCAACAGATCGATCACATGTTCGGGAAAACGCCACAATCACTCATTCGCAATCATGACTGGCGCAACGACGTGGTTACATTGGGTGAAGTGCCGGCGGAATACATCCGTGAGGTATCAGAGGGAAAAGTCGACTTTGCCTGGCCGGCACAAGTCAACAAACTTCTGGTAGAAGGCGGCTTCGACCTGATTCTCTCCATTGGTCAGGTAGTGCCACATGAGGTAGTGGGAATGGCAAACTATAACAAGAACATCCTGGTTGGTACCGGAGGCAGCGAAGGGATCAACAAGAGCCACTATATCGGTGCCGTGTACGGTATGGAGCGGATGATGGGTCGTGCTGATACGCCGGTGCGACGCGTGTTTAACTATGCTACTGAAAAGTTTCTGAAAGATTTGCCTATTGTTTATGTACAAACAGTAGTTGGTGTGAACAAACTGGGAGAGCAACAGACTTACGGACTGTTTGTGGGTGATGATTTCGACGTTTTCAACCGTGCTGCAAAATTGTCACTGGAGGTCAATTTTGTGATGGTGGAGCGTCCCCTAAAAAAGGTCGTCGTCTGGTTGGATCCCACTGAGTTCAAGAGTACCTGGCTGGGGAATAAATCGGTTTACCGTACCCGCATGGCTATAGCCGATGCAGGGGAGTTGATTGTGCTGGCTCCCGCTCTGAAAGAGTTTGGAGAGGATAAAACCATTGACCGGCTGATCCGTAAGTACGGCTATTTTGGCACACCCCATACCCTGAAGGTTGTATCTGAAGATCCGGAGTTGAGGGATAATCTGGGTGCAGCAGCACACCTGATCCACGGATCATCGGAAGGAAGATTTTCAATCACTTACTGTCCTGGAAAAGGATCGGAAAACCTTACGCGCGAAGAGATCGAAAGTGTCGGTTTCCAATGGGGTGACATCGATGAAACAATGCAGAAATATGATGTTTCGCACCTCAAGGAGGGATTTAACACCCTTCCCGACGGGGATGAGATCTATTACATCTCCAGCCCGGCCTTGGGCTTATGGGCTTATAAAGACCGGTTTGAGTAGTCCCTATGTACAAATCATTGAACTGAAAGACAACAATTAGTATAATTATCATGACAACAAGACGAGAGTTTATCAGGAATGCAACTTTAGCTTCAGCAGGACTGGCTATGGGAGGCATAACGACCAAAATGAATGCGGCAAGTTACAACAGGGTGGTGGGAGCCAACAAAAAAGT
>CAZRRC010000002.1:0-26986 GCA_964602395.1 uncultured Proteiniphilum sp.
GTTCGGTGCTTGATCCGTAAATGATTGCTATTGATTTCATTGCTGTGATTTTAACGTTGTTTATTCGCAAAGATAACATAAGTTTCAGAAAACCCAACACAATTGGGCATAATCCTTATTGATACCCATCCGCGGTAGAATTCGCAGGGATCAAGACCTAACCTACGTCGATTTTTCTCCACTTCTATTAGGAGCATATTAGGAGCATATTAGGAGTATATTAGGAGTATATTAGGAGAAGATACGGAGAATCACAAGACAAACCCCAGGACGATACAGGATAAATACAAGCAAAATATAAGTGCATATCCAGTCCAGTCTCATCCTGAATAAGAACATCCAGGGAAGACAAAAAACGGAACAATACAAATTATACGGGGTGAAGGAGGTGGAAGCTCGACACGCCTGGCCGCTTATTTTTTGCTTTTAGTAGCAACCATTCCTCTGAGTCGCATCAGGAAACGTTTGCTCGGTTTGCTTTGCAGATAGGTTTCGATATGGCGGGCCCGCTTTTCTTCGAGTATCTGGTCAATTTCAATGAGGATGCCCGACTCTTCCACTTGCCCGAATTCATCGTTGATGGCGGTGCCGAAGAAGCGCATGGTGGGCGAGAGGCTCATGTAGGCATTGATCAATGGCGGGATATTGTAGCCCAGTGCGCGTACTTCCTTGTTAAGAATCTTATAGTCTTCCTTAAAGTTGCGGCCATAGAAAAGTTGTTTCATTTTCCCAAAATCGGTGCCCGTCACCAAGGGGTCGATAGGCGTAACCATCTTTTTTGTGTCGGGAAAATGTTTGTTCAGGAAATAGAGGATCATGTTGCGGGCATCTTTGTTGTAGGTACCATACATGGTCACCTTGCCAAAGAAATATTTGATATCGGGGTCGATGACGGAGAGTGCTCCCAATCCGTCCCATAGATTGTCGAGTGCAAAAATGCCCTTCCGTCCCATCAGGGTGGACTGGTATTCGAGCGAGACGAATGAACGACCCAGCTCCACGGTATAGGGGAGGAAATCATCGATAAATTCTTTCGAGAAGTTCAACAGATGCGCGGTAGCGAGCATCGGTTTGCCATTTGCATCGAACTCCACGTCGGAGCCAAAAATAAAGCGGTAACCGCCCAGTATTTCCTCATTTTCGGGATCCCATACAATCAGCTGACGATAAGGAATATCCATGGTGTCATATTTGTCGATGTCGGCTTCGAGACCGGTGCCGCCCCCATAGTAACGAAATGCGATTTCACGGAGTCGCCCCACTTCCCGCATCAGATTGGGAGAGTCGTGGGCCGTGAACACGTAAATCTCGTTGTTGGCCTTGTTGGTGCTTCTCACCCTTTTCTGTACAGTGAGTTCGCTTTTTATCAGTTCCTTGGAAACCGGTTCTATGATCTTTTCCATATCGTCTTATATAAATACAGGTCACTTCATTGTGTACACGACCTCTTTTACAAATTGTGCCCACTGCTGTGGTGTCTTCGAACTGTCGAATGTTTGCCAGGGGATTGGTTTTCCAAAGGTGATGGTAAACTCGCGGCGACTGTTTTTAAACATCTCATCCGGCAGCCAGATCAACTCCACGTTGAATTTTAATCCGCTCTTCTTGCGGATATTGGAGAAATTGTAAAAGAAATTGGAGTTGCGGCCTTCGAAATGGACGGGTATGATGTCTCTTTGGTGTTCTACCGACTTGATGATGAAGCTCTTCATCCATTCCAGGTCGATGATCTTCCCTTTTATTTTACGGGAACATAAACCCGCAGGGAAAGTAATAACCTGGTTGTCGGATAGATAGGCGTCGTTGATGGCTTTTGCCGATTCCCTCGCCTGGGCGCCATACTTGTTGATGGGCACAAAGATTGGCTTGAGCGGCTCAATGAAATACAACACATCATTGACGAGATATTTGATATTTCCGTGATACTTTTCGCCGAGATAAGCTGAAAGGCATATTCCATCGAGCCCTCCCAGCGGGTGGTTCGATGCAAAAGTGAATTTCCCTGATTCAGGTATATTCTCTTCCCCCACTATGCGCAGCTGCAGATTGAATTCCTTGTCAACCAATGCCCGCATAAAATCCACACCCTCTACCTCTTTGTTGCGGGAAAGAATCCCGTTGATGTCGTCCTGGTGAAGTGTTCGCTTGAGATAATTTATCAGAAACCGGGGGATGCGGTGGTAATACTTGGGGGCCTTGGCTTGTAAGATATTGTCCACATCAATCCTGAATCCATTCTCTTGGTTCATCGTAACTTCCTCTACTCCTAATTCCTCGCAAATGTACAAAAATTAGCGAACCCGCAAAGATAGTAAGGGATATTTTTCTTTATTTGTCATAAACAATCAAAAAAAGATGACTGGCTTATATTTTTTATAAAGCGCACTGAGACAGGTTTATGTGAAATTTATCGGCTCTGTTGATAACTTTTTTATAAATTAATGTGTGGAAATGTGGGGGGAAGTGGTTTATTTTGTACTTTTACATCATAAATGATTCTATCCTACTGAATTTGATAGAGAAATGTTGCAGTTTCTGGGAAATATGGAAGCCAGGGCCGATGCAAAGGGGAGAATTTTTATTCCGGCCATTTTTCGCAAGCGCTTGCAAAGCGGTGGAGAGGAATTTATGGTGCTTCGGAAAGATATTTTTCAGGATTGCCTTGTGTTATACCCCGGGAGTGTTTGGGAGAAAGAATTAGAAATGCTTCGAAGCCGCTTGAATAAGTGGAACCGGGAGCAGCAGCAGATCTTCCGTCAGTTTGTATTGGATTCGGAGCGGATAGAAATGGATGCAAGTGGACGTATCCTCATACCGAAACGTTATCTTCAGATGGTTTCCATTGATACAGATGTGCGCTTTCTCGGCGTAGATGAAACCATTGAGATTTGGGCAAAAGAGAAGCTGGAACAACCGCTGGTCGATCCCGGTGAGTTCTCTGCAGCCTTGCAGCAGTTGATGGCAAACTTCCCTTAATTTTCAAGACGATGGTAAAGAACGGCAGACAGACGGCGTATCATATTCCGGCCTTGCTCAATGAAAGCATCGACGGGTTGGATATCCGTCCCTCAGGCCTGTATGTGGATGTCACCTTTGGTGGTGGAGGTCATTCGCGTGAGATCTTGCGCCGACTGAGCCAGGATGGACGATTGGTGGCTTTTGACCAGGATGAGGATGCTATACGCAATGCGATTGACGACCCCAGGTTTATATTTGTAAGAAGTAATTTTCGTTTTCTGAAAAATTTTCTGCGCTACCACGGTATAGAGCAGGTAGACGGGGTTCTGGCCGATCTGGGTGTGTCGTCGCATCACTTCGATGATGCCGGGCGCGGTTTCTCATTTCGCTTTACCGGGGATCTGGATATGCGCATGAATCGTAGCGCTCGAAAAAGTGCAGCAGATATTCTCAACGAGTATCCCGAAGAGAAACTGAGGGAGGTATTTGCGAAATATGGAGAGCTGAAGAACGCACACAGGATAGCTTCTTCGGTGGTGGCATACCGGCAGACAAAGAGATTCTCCACAACAAACGATCTTCTCGACGTGCTGGAGCCATTTGCCTTCAAAGATCGGGAGAAGAAAATATTGGCGCAGGCGTTTCAGGCCCTGCGCATTGAAGTGAACGGGGAGATGGAGGCGCTTACTGAAATGCTCTCACAGGCACTGGAGGTCCTGAAGCCGGGAGGACGATTGAGCGTGATCTCCTATCATTCGCTGGAGGACCGGCTGGTGAAAAACTTCTTTAAAACGGGTAACTTTGCGGGCGAAATAATCAAGGATTTTTACGGCAACTGGCAAACGCCCTTCGAGCTGGTCAACCGCAAAGTGATTGTGCCGGTGATGGAAGAACAAGAGGAAAATCCGCGCTCACGCAGTGCCAAGCTGCGCATCGCAGAGAAAAAGAAATAAAAGAAACCACTAAAAAGCAATCCAACTGAAAGCCCAAAGCTTGTTCCAAAAAGAGCGGACAGCAAAACGCCTACAGCTGAAAGAATTAAAAATGAAAGTGAAGTTCGATAACATCCGCAAATCGTTTGTCCATGTTTTTGGAGGAAGTGTTCTCACCGAGAACTACTTCCTCAAAAACATGTGGTTTATTGTTGCGATTGTGCTGGTTATGTTCTTGTTTATCGGACATCGGTATAAAGTACTTCAAAGAATGTCGGAAATTGAACGGCTTGAGCAAGAGCTGAAAGATGCGAAATATGAATCGCTCACCATCTCTTCGAGTCTAACCGAAGCAAGCCGGCAGGGAGAGATTGAACGACGGGTTGAGGAGGCCGGCCTGGAACTGAAGGTGACCAGGGAGCCCATCTATTTGCTCAATCCAAAAAAATAGAGAAAACAGCATGCAGACACCCCTGTAGCGGGTGCATCCTGCATAAACCCGAGTAAGCAATGCAGCAACAAGACAGAAAAGACAAAAAAGGTGTTTTGGGTAGATACGGACTCATTGTAGCCGTGTTGATGCTGTTAGCCGGTGCGATCATCTTTAGCGCTGCCAGAATCGTGTTTACCTCCGAAGGGAAGAAATGGCGCGAGGTGGGTGAGAAGGAAACAGTCATCAGAGATCGGGTAATTTTACCAAAACGAGGTAATATTTATACGCACGACGGCAAGCTGCTGGCTACTACAGAGCCTCTCTACAGCATCTACATGGACTTTTGGGCCGAAGGGATGAGAAAAGATACCCTGGAAAAATATGTGGGCGATCTTTCTCTGGCGCTTGCCAAAAAGTTTCCCGACCGCACGGCTTCTCAATACAGAAATGTGATTATGAACGGCTGGAAGATGCGGGAGAATGAAGAACGCCAGATTCAGAACAACAAGGCGAATGGCTCAGACAAGAAGGTGTCCATCCGTTCGAGATATGTAAAGATACTGCGACAGGATATCTCTTATGTCGACCTCAAGGAGATCCGTACTTATCCTTTCTGGAACCAACGCTCAAACCGCAGCGGGCTCATTGCCGAGGAGCGGAATGCACGCAAAAAACCTTTTGGGAACCTGGCTACCCGCACGGTGGGAAATGTATACAAGGATCTGGAAAAGGGAGGTGCCAGCGGTCTGGAGTTGAAATATGACTCCCTCCTGAGTGGCGTGCCGGGTGTGAAGTTTCGTCAGAAGATACAGGGGAAATGGATGGATGTGGTGGAGAAACCTGCCGAGGAGGGTTGGGATATTGTCACCACCATCGATGCCGATATCCAGGATATCACAGAGCGTTCCCTGCGGGACAAGTTGGTGGAGACCGAAGCCGAATCAGGCACAGCCATCATTATGGAAGTGCAGAGCGGTGAGATTAAGGGGATTGTAAACCTCGACAGGATGAGCAATGGCAACTACGCCGAAGGGAACCCCAACGCATTCTCCTATATGAATGAACCGGGGTCGACGTTTAAAACCGTGACGACCATGGTGGCACTCGATGATGGTGTGGTGACACCTACCGACTCCTTTTACGTAGGCAACGGTCTTTTCCAATACAACAAAAGATGGGTGAGAGATCACTATTGGCGACGCGGACAGGATAGGGGATACCTCACCGTAGCAGAAGGAATGGCCCTTTCTTCCAACGTGGTGATGAGCAAAATTGTATTGAAAGGATACGAAAAGAACCCCCGGAAATATGTGGAAGGGATCGATCGGATTGGCCTGAGAAAACAGCTCAAGTGGGATGTACCTCTCAAGGGGATAGAAGGGACATCGTCCATTCGCTTTCCCGACGATAAAACTAACTATTGGTCCAAAACCACACTACCCTGGATGTCGTTCGGTTATGAAACGCAGATTCCTCCCATTTATATGTTGATGTTCTATAATGGAATAGCCAACGGAGGAAACATGATCAAGCCGTTTATTGCCAAGCGATTTGTAAAAGATGGAAAGGTAGTAAAAGAAGTGAAGCCAGAAGTGGTAAATCCCCGAATGTGTAAGGAAACCACACTGCAACAGATCCATGAGATGCTGCTGGGCGTGATTGATGAAGGTACAGCGAAGGTGGTAAAATCCGATTATTTTTCCATTGCCGGCAAAACAGGCACTGCCCAAATAGCTTCAGGCGGCGCATATGGAGGGTACTATGTTTCTTTCTGCGGTTATTTCCCTGCCGACAAGCCGATGTATACCATTTTTGTGGGACTGCGTAAGCCACAGGGTGTGCCTTCCGGTGGCGGTATGGCAGGCATGGTTTTCAAAAATATAGCAGAACAAACTTACGTGCGAAAAGTGCAGCTCACCGTGGAAGATTGTAAGATAGACTCCACTCTGCAAAAAGATCCCGTAATAAAGCATGGCAACTGGCAACAAAACCAGACACTGCTGGCTTCGTTACATTATCCCTCGGGCTCATTGGATGAAGAAGCCAACTGGGTGAAGATCACACATGATAGCCTGGGCTATCAGCCAAGAGCACTTTCGGTGAAAGCGTCGCAGGTTCCCGACGTTCGCGGCATGGGCGCACGAGATGCGGTGTACCTCCTGGAGAAAATGGGGCTCAGGACGAACCTCTCCGGTGCGGGAAAAGTCGTTTCACAATCGTTTCCGCCGGGTCAGAGATTGGTAAAAGGAACCACCATCACCATCACATTGCAATAGCGTATGAAACTACAGAGATTAATAAAAAAATGTTCAGTCGTTGCTCTTCGGGGTAACGCAGAGGTAGAGGTAACCGGTATTACTTCCGACTCACGCACTGTGACGCTGGGTTCTCTCTTCATTGCGGTAGAGGGAATCTGTACCGATGGCCATGCTTATATTGGGAAAGCAATTGAGCAGGAGGCGCTTGTTGTGGTCTATGACAAGCCCATGATTGAAGAGTACTTCTCCAAAATCACCTATGTACAGGTGGAGGACAGTGCCGCGGCACTGGCACTCATCGCTTCAGAGTGGTTCGGTAACCCGTCGGAGCAACTCCAACTGGTGGGTGTGACCGGCACCAACGGTAAAACTACCATTGCCACCCTGCTCTATGAAACGCTCCGGAAGATGGGACATCCCGCCGGGCTGCTCTCTACTGTGGCCAACTATGTGGACGGAGAGCGATATCCAACCACCCATACCACGGTCGACCCCATCACATTGAACAGTTATCTCCGCAAGATGGTGGATGCAGGATGCCGGCATGCCTTCATGGAGGTAAGCTCTCACGCCATCCACCAGAAAAGAGTACATGGCCTTCGCTTTGCAGGCGGTGTCTTCACCAACCTCACCCAGGATCATCTCGATTATCACAAGAACATGCTGGAATACCGGAATGTGAAGAAGTCTTTTTTCGATCATCTTCCTCCGGATGCCTTTGCCCTTACCAATGCAGACGATAAGAACGGAGCGGTGATGTTACAGAACAGCAAGGCTCTTCGAAAAACCTACTCGGTAAGGGGTATGGGCGATTTCAAAGCACGCATATTCGAGAAACATTTCGATGGAACCGACATTGAAATAAATGGTAGAGAACTCACCATACAGTTTGTGGGTGTCTTCAATGTGTATAACCTGCTGGCCGTATATGGCACAGCCGTTTTGCTCGGACTCGACGAGGTGGAACTGCTGAGGATACTCTCTCTGTTGACTCCCGTGGCAGGGCGTTTCCAAACCCTCCGCTCACCCAGAAATTACACGGCAATTGTGGATTATGCCCATACGCCCGATGCTCTGACCAACGTGTTGAATGCCATACATGAAGTACTCAACAACAAGGGAAAGATCATCACGGTGGTAGGCTGTGGAGGTAACCGTGACAAGACAAAGCGGCCGATTATGGCGCGTGAGGCAGTGAACCTCAGTGATAAGGTGGTGTTCACCTCCGACAATCCCCGATTTGAAGAACCTGCCGATATCTTGCAGGATATGATCGCAGGCCTCACCCCAGAGCAGCAGAATGGCACACTCACCATCATCGACCGGCGCGAAGCTATTAAAACAGCCTCTGCTCTGGCTCAACCTGGCGATGTAATTCTCATTGCCGGAAAAGGACACGAAGATTATCAGGAAATAAAAGGTGTGAAGCACCATTTCGACGACAAGGAAGAGGTGGAGAAAATATTTGCAGCGCAACAAAATGCCTGAAAGAAAAATAAAATATTGAATTTATGTTGTATTATCTTTTTGATTATTTAGACAAACTTGATTTTCCCGGAGCAGGCATGTTTCAATACGTGATGTTCCGCTCAGCCATGGCAGCGGTCTTCTCCCTGTTGATTGGAATTTTTGTCGGCAAGAAAATCATCAACCGTTTACAACAAAAACAGATTGGGGAAACAATCCGCAATCTCGATCTGGAAGGGCAATATAGCAAGCGCGGCACACCCACCATGGGAGGAATCATCATTATTCTCTCCATCCTGGTCTCCACATTGCTTTTTGGAAAGCTGGAAAATATCTATATCATCCTCATGTTGGTGAGTACCGTCTGGCTTGGCTTACTGGGCTTTGCCGATGATTATATCAAGGTATTCAAGAAAGACAAAGAGGGACTGAAAGGGAAAATTAAGGTCGTGGCGCAGATAGGTTTGGGACTTATTGTGGGATTAACAATTTTATGCAGGCCCGAGATCGTGGTAAGGGAAAACAGGGAGGTACGGGTGAACAACGTCATCGAAGAGGTCGTCTACCAAACCGAAGATGTGAAAACAACCAGCACCACCATCCCCTTCATGAAGAATAACAACTTCGACTACAAGTGGCTGGTGAGCTGGATGGGCGATTATGCCGATGAGGCAGCTTGGATTGTTTTCATTCTTGTGGTGATTCTCATCGTGACGGCCGTATCCAATAGCGCCAACCTGACCGATGGACTGGATGGATTGACATCGGGCTCCTCGGCCATCATCGGCGTGGCGCTGGGAATACTGGCTTATGTGTCGGGTCGTGTGGACTTTGCCTCCTACCTCAACATCATGCATATTCCCGGTGGAGATGAACTCATGGTCTTTGCCAGCGCCTTTGTGGGTGCCTGCGTGGGTTTTCTCTGGTACAATGCTTATCCTGCACAGGTATTTATGGGTGACACAGGAAGTCTGACCCTGGGAGGCATCATCGGCGTGTTTGCGGTGCTCATCCACAAGGAACTGCTGCTCCCTATTCTCTGTGGGGTCTTCTTTGTGGAAGCCCTGTCGGTGATAGTGCAGGTGACTTATTTTAAATATACGAAGAAAAAGTTGGGCGTTGGCAAGCGTATCTTCAAGATGACCCCGTTGCATCATCATTATCAGAAGCCTGGTAACGGAAGCATCGATGCATTGATACAAAAGCCCTTTGCGCCGCTTGCCGAGCCCAAGATTGTGAGCCGCTTCTGGCTAGTGAGCATGATCCTGGTTGTGCTTGCCCTAGCAACACTCAAAATGAGATAGTCGAATTGATTGATAGAGAGAGAAACAATGAACAGAAAATTAATGGTGGTGCTCGGTGGTGGTGAAAGCGGCGTAGGTTCTGCCATCCTTGCCAAAAAAGAGGGATTCGCTGTGTTCCTCTCCGACAATGGCTCGCTACAGGATAGTCACCGCGAGACTTTGCAAGCTTACGAGATTGAATTTGAAGAAAATGGCCATACCGAAGAACGGATACTCAAGGCCGATGAGATTATAAAGAGTCCGGGAATTCCTGATACTGCCCCCATGATGCAAAAAGTACGCCATGCCGGGATTCATGTAATCTCCGAGATTGAATTTGCAGGTCGTTATACCCGTGCGAAGATGATTTGCATCACAGGTAGCAATGGCAAGACCACCACGACCAGCCTCATCTATCATGTTTTGAAATCGGCAGGACTAAATGTGGGACTGGCGGGAAACATCGGGAAGAGTTTTGCCCTACAAGTTGCTGAGGAGCATTACGATTATTACGTACTGGAGCTCAGTAGTTTCCAGTTGGAAGGGGTCTATGACTTCAGAGCCGACATTGCGGTATTGCTCAACATTACACCCGATCATCTGGATCGCTACGACCATGACATACAGCACTATGTAGACGCCAAGATGCGGATCATCCGCAACCAAAGGACACAGGATGCTTTTATCTACTGGATCGACGACCCCATCGTTACAGAACAGATTGCTAAACTGAAGCCGATGGCAACCAGCTATCCTTTCGGAGAACATCACAAAACAGAAGAAGTGGCTTATACCGAAAATGGAAAGATCATCATACAGGCAAAAGAAAGGGAATTCAATATGGAACTGGAACTATTGGCCCTCGAGGGCTTGCACAATGTCTACAACTCCTTGGCCTCGGGCATCGTGGCAAAACTGATGGATATCAGCGACGAGCAGCTGAGGACATCGCTCTCCGACTTTAAAGGGGTGCCGCACCGCCTCGAAAAGGTAGCCACAGTGCGGGGGGTGCAATACATCAACGACTCCAAAGCCACCAATGTGAACTCCTGCTGGTACGCGCTGCAGAGCATGCGTACCAAAACAGTGCTGATACTGGGGGGGACCGATAAAGGCAACGATTACAGTGAAATTGAAGAACTGGTGAAATCGAAGGCAAGGGCATTGATTTTTCTCGGAAAAGACAACAGCAAGCTGCATGCGTTCTTTGGTGGGAAGGTGCCCGTGATTCGTGAGGCCACATCAATGAAGGAGGCGGTGGAGACTGCTTATCAGCTTGCAGAAAAAGGGGACACGGTCTTGCTGTCACCCTGTTGCGCAAGCTTCGATCTGTTTAAAAACTACGAAGACCGGGGTGACCAGTTTAAGGAATGTGTGAGAAGGCTGTGAGAAAATGCCTATGTGTCTATGTGCCAATGCGGCGGTGTGATAATTTACCAATAAATAATTAGTGGGTAACAACATGGAAAAAGAGATCAATCATATAATTGATCCGATGACTCCCGAGGAGGAGATAGCAGAGCCGGGGTTTGCGATCAAGGACTTTGGAAAAAAAATCTTCCAGGGGGATAAAGTAATCTGGTCGGTGTTTATCGTTCTCTGCGTGATCTCGCTGGTGGAGATATTCAGTGCTACCAGTACCATTGTTTACCGGCAGCAGAACATGCTGGGGCCGTTTCTGCGACATGCTTTCTTTTTAATTGGTGGCGTGGGGGTGATCCTGCTCATTCACAACATCCCCTACCGCTATTTCTCTCTGTTAATCTTTGTGCTGCTGGGAGCCATTGTGTTGCTTGTGCTGACCCCGTTTATCGGAACCAGCGTCAACGGCGCAGAGCGTTGGATATCCTTTATAGGATTTACCATTCAACCTTCCGAAATTGCAAAAATATCGCTGATGGGCACCATTGCTTTTCTATTAAGTAAGCAGAATGGTACAAATGACGCACTGCTGTTCAAGTGGATGATCGGACTGATGGTGTTGGTCTGTGGCATCATCGCCATGGACAACCTTTCAACAGCCATATTGCTCTTCGGGGTGTGTTATCTCCTGATGTTTATCGGCAATGTGAAGTTGCTGCGACTGTTAAAGGTGGCCGGAGCGGGAATCGCATTGGTGGCTTTGCTGCTGCTTCTGCTGAATGTCATTCCCGAAACATGGACCGATGCCGGACCCTTAAGCCGCTTGGGTACATGGCAAAATCGCATCGCCAATTTTGGGGGAGACAAAAATCTGTCAGAAGAAGATTATTTTACCATCACCGATGATAATTACCAGGTGGCGCACGCCAAGATTGCCATCGCCAATGGAGGGCTGCTGGGCGTTTTCCCCGGAAACAGTACCGAGCGGGATTTTCTTCCCCAGGCTTATTCCGATTTCATTTATGCCATCATCATTGAAGAGTTGGGCATCCTGGGTGGAATCTTTGTTCTGTTGCTTTATGTGATCTTGTTGATACGCTCCGGGATGATTGCCCGCAGAATCGATAAGATGTTTCCCAAATATCTTGTATTGGGCTCGGCACTGATGCTTTCGATACAAGCTTTTATCAATATGGGCGTAGCGGTAAGCCTGTTCCCCGTCACCGGACAGCCACTGCCCCTGATCAGCCGCGGTGGAACATCCACCCTGATCACCTGCGCCTACTTTGGGCTTATCCTGAGTGCTGACCGTTTTGGTATCGGTAAAAAAAGACGGGAAACGGATATCGACGATCTGAATGAGAGAGAGCAGGATGAAGAAGAACAGGTCCTACAGCGCGACACATCCATCGGATCCGGACAGATGGAACCGATTGAAAGACCGGAAGCAGAAGTGGAATTTGAAACATATCAGGTATGAAGATCATTGTCAGTGGAGGAGGTACCGGAGGGCATATTTTTCCGGCCATATCGATTGCGAATGCGATCAGGGACAGGTGGAACGATGTGGAGATATTGTTCGTGGGTGCCGAAGACCGCATGGAGATGGAGCGGGTGCCGGCAGCGGGTTATCGGATCATCGGATTGCCCGTGGCGGGGTTCGACAGGAGGAACTTGCTGAAGAATGTTCCGGTGGCTGTTAAACTACTCCGAAGCATGCAGAAGGCAAGGCAGATTATCCGCGATTTTAAGCCCGACATGGCTGTGGGTGTAGGCGGTTATGCCAGCGGCCCCATCCTGAAGGCGGCCTCGGCCAAAGGAGTACCTACCTTGCTTCAGGAACAGAATTCTTATGCCGGGGTGACCAATAAGCTACTGGCAAAAAAAGCTGCGGTGATCTGCGTGGCTTATGAAGGGATGGAAAAGTTCTTTCCCAAAGAAAAAATAGTCCTTACCGGCAATCCTTGCCGGCAGGATCTGTTGGTCTCTGAGGAGAACCGGAAGAATGGATATGCCCATTTTCAACTCGACCCCGCCAAACGAACAATCCTGATGCTGGGGGGAAGCCTGGGAGCCCGCACACTCAACAACAGCATGGTGGACGCTTTTCCCAAACTGGCTGCAGCAGACGATGTGCAGGTTATCTGGCAAAGTGGCAGATATTACTACAAGGAGTTGCAACAGCTGCAGGAGGCTGGAAAGATCCCCCCAAACGTGCACCTGTTTGATTTTGTGAATCGAATGGACTACGCCTACTCGGTGGCCGACCTGGTGATTTCCCGTGCCGGTGCCGGTTCTATCTCCGAGTTTTGCTTGCTCGGGAAGGCGGTTGTGTTGGTCCCTTCTCCCAATGTTGCGGAAGATCACCAGACCAAAAATGCACAGGCTCTGGTAAATAAAGATGCGGCTGTCATGGTCTCCGATGTGCTGGCGACTGCATTGCTGTTAGATGTGGCGCTCTCACTCGTGCACAATGAGGCACAACTGATGAACTTGAGCAGGAATATCACACAACTGGCGCAGCACAATTCTGCGAATCGGATTGTGGATGAAATTGAGAAAATTTTGGTAGTATGAATTATAAATCGGTCTATTTTATTGGTATCGGCGGCATTGGTATGAGCAACCTTGCTCGTTACTTTCTTTCAAAAGGAAAGAGGGTAGGAGGGTACGACCGTACAGAAACGCCGCTCACCCAGGCGCTTCAACAAGAAGGTGCCTTTGTGCATTATGAGGATAAAGTAGAGGCTATTCCGGCTGTTTTTACAGAAAACAAAGAGCATACGCTCGTGGTATTCACTCCTGCCGTGCCTGCGTCGCACGGTGAGTTGCTCTTTTTCAGGGAACAGGGGTTCGCCATCATGAAAAGGGCTCAGGTATTGGGCGAAATCACCAAAACGAGTGATGCAGTCTGCGTGGCAGGAACACACGGCAAGACTACTGTATCCAGCATGACTGCCCATCTGCTGCGCCAGTCGCGCATAGATTGCAACGCCTTCTTGGGAGGAATTCTGAAAAATTACGACAGCAACCTGTTGCTCTCCGAGAAAAGTAACATCACCGTAGCCGAAGCCGATGAATATGACCGTTCATTTCATTGGCTGCGCCCCTGGATTGCCATCATTACTTCTGCCGATCCCGATCACCTCGATATTTATGGTACAAACGAGGCCTACCGCGAAAGTTTTGAAAAGTTTACCTCGCTCATTCGTCCCCACGGCTGCCTGATCATGAAAAAGGGGGTCCCCGTTACGCCACTTACCGATGAAACGGTGACGGTCATGACGTATGGAGAAGAGGAGGGTGATTATCATGCGGAAAATATCCGGATTGGCGACGGAGAGATCCTGTTTGATTTTGTGTCTCCCGAAAAGAGAATCACCGATATTTTCCTGGGCGTGCCGGTGAAGATAAATATTGAAAACGCCGTGGCCGCAATCGCAGCTGCAACACGTTGTGGCGTCACCGACGATGAAGTTCGCGATGCCATGCGCACCTTTGGTGGAGCGAAAAGACGGTTCGATTTTCACATTAAATCGCCGTCAATCGTTTTTATCGACGATTATGCTCATCATCCACAAGAACTCTCTGCGGCCATCTGTTCTGTCAAAGCACTCTATCCCGGGAGGAAGGTGACGGGTGTTTTTCAGCCGCATCTCTATTCACGCACCCGTGATTTTGTGGATGATTTTGGACACAGCCTCTCTCTGCTGGACGATGTGATCCTATTGGATATTTATCCGGCGCGAGAAGAGCCCATTGAAGGGGTGTCGTCGCAGCTTATATTCGACCGTGTTACTTCGCCCGAGAAGATGTTGTGCAGGAAAGATGAGCTCCTGGAAATTCTTTCCCACAAGCCGCTGGAGGTGCTCGTAACTTTTGGTGCCGGAGACATCGACCGCTTGCTTCCCGACATCGAAAGCTTGCTGCGAAGGAACTACAGGGTAAATAATTAATGTTTTTAAATTCGATCGGCTATTGCGTATCTTGGTGTATCTTTGTGTAATCAAACCAAACAGGTAACACTTGAAGAAATTCATTCTCATATTGATCGCAGTCGTTATAATGGGATATCTGATCTTCTCGGCATCCTATTTCAGTGATTCATCGCGCGAAAACCTCTGTGAACGGTTTGAGGTAATCATCAGTGACAGTAGTATTACCCGTTTCGTTGATACACGGGATATTGTGAATCTGGTGAAGCGGGAGGATCTTTATCCTGTGGGTAAAAAATTCGGAGAGATCAATACGCTGGCCATTCGCGATGCCATCCTTACCAATCGCCTGGTGGAGTCGGTAAAAGTATTTACTACTGCCGATGGGTCCATCGTGGCATCCATTCGCCAGCGGGAGCCGGTGTTGAGAATTATCTCAGATACGAAAGGTAGTTTTTATGTAGACAAAGATCGCAAAATCATGCCCCTCTCATCGAACTTTGCTGTTTACCTGCCTGTGGCCACGGGTATAATCAACGAAGAGTTTGCACAAAATGAGTTGTATGATTTCGCGATGTTTCTTCGGGGTAACTCCGACTGGGATGCCTGGATAGCACAGATCGTGGTGCAAAAGAACG
Organism: uncultured Proteiniphilum sp.; assembly: GCA_964602395.1. GTDB lineage: Bacteria > Bacteroidota > Bacteroidia > Bacteroidales > Dysgonomonadaceae > Proteiniphilum. Next base: position 15,267 of record CAZRRC010000002.1, read on the forward strand.
AGGAGGTGCTATTGATACCGCGGGCAGGAGATTTCAAAATCATCTTAGGAAGTCTGGATAACTACCCGGACAAGCTGGCCAAATTTGCTCTTTTCGTGGAGAAAGGATTGAATGTGGTCGGATGGAACCGATACAGTGAGATAAACCTGAAATATGAAAATCAGGTGGTGGCCACAAGAAAGTAACAGGGATGCATGTCTCTGCAGAAAGAATGTTGTCAAGCAAACAAAACTGTTTCCGGCGTGTTTGTAAGATAGCAACGTAACCAAAAGTTCATCGACCAAATATATGATGCATTCAGGATTTATAGCAGTAATTGATCTGGGCAGTTCCCGAATTAAAGGAATTGTGGGGCGCAAAAATGAGCACAATGTGTTATCCATTCTTGCAAGCGGCTCCATTGATGCAGGAAGTTCCATCCGTCGTGGCATGGTGTATAACATCGAACAGGCAGGAGCCAATGTGCACAAGCTGGTGATGCTGCTAGAGAACAGCATCAGTAAGAAAATTGGCAAAGTATATGTCTCCCTGGCTGGTCAATCGTTACACACCCTGCAATTCAATGAGATGAAACAATTGTCTGCCGGCATGGTCACCGAAGAGGTCGTCAGTCAGTTGCGCAAAGCAGCAGAAAAATTTCAGCCTGAGATGGTGCGCAACTACAAGGTGGCCGAGGTGGAGTATTATATCGACGACAAACCGGAACGCAGCCCCGTGGGGGTTACCGGTTCCCAGATTGAGGCAGGCTACGAACTCATTGTAGGACGCCCCAACCTGTTGTCGAACATTGAAAAGAGCATCGCTGCCAAAACAGAACTCCGGATATTGGATTTTATCGTCGGCCCTATCGCCTCGGCTGAGATAACCCTCAGTGAGGAGGAGAAGGAACTGGGATGTGCATTTGTTGACTTCGGGGCAGGTACCACCTCTCTCATCGTCTACAAAAATGGATTATTGCGACGCCTGGTTGTCATTCCCTTTGGGGGAAAAAACCTGACCAAAGATATCAGTGCACTCAATTTTACCGAAAACGATGCTGAGCAGCTTAAAATTAAATTTGGACGGGCCATGGAGAATCAGGAAACACCGCTGTTTACCTCTCCATTTGCTTCGAAACCCGATTTCGATCTCACTGAATTAAACAAGGTCATTGGGTTGCGCCTCGATGAGATCGTTGCCAATGTAAAGGAACAAATCATCCTTTCAGGTTACGAGGGACAGTTGGGAGCGGGAATGATCATTACTGGAGGGGCATCTCAGCTGAGAAATCTCGATCTTTATCTGACGCAGAAGTTGAAGATGCCGGTAAGAAAGGCATCGGCAAAAAAAACAATGGTCAACAATGCGCCCGACTTGATCAATGACCCTGCCTTTACGCAAGCACTGGGCATGTTGTTGTTTGCTGTTGAGGATTGTGAGCTGCCCGTGGTAGAAATTTCTGAAGAAAGAGAAGAAGATCGCAAGGAAAGCTCTTCCGGTTGGTTTTCTGGGAAAAACAGGAAAAATAAAAGCGACAAGAAGAAGGAGAAGGTCAAAGCGGATAAACAGGAGGGAGGATTCTTCAACAAGATTGAAGATGTTTTTGGCGGCATTTTTTCCGAAGAGGAGGATGAATAAAAGAGAAAGGATTAGCAGCAATGGACAACGATATATTAGATTTTCAGTTTGAGAGTCATACCAATGCCATCATTAAGGTGATTGGCGTGGGTGGGGGTGGCGGAAATGCCGTCAACCACATGTTTCAGGAAGGGATCCATGATGTCTCTTTTGCTCTGTGTAACACCGATCAACAGGCTTTGATGGAATCTCCCGTGCCCATGAAAATACAATTGGGCGAAAGTACAACGGGTGGTCTGGGAGCTGGCAACAAGCCCGAGGTAGCGCAACTGGCTGCCGAGGAGAGCGTGGAAATGATCGAGGAGCTGCTGAGTGATGGCACACGCATGGTTTTTATCACGGCTGGCATGGGAGGTGGTACCGGCACGGGAGCTGCCCCTGTGGTGGCGCGTGTGGCGAAGGAAATGGGTATTCTCACTGTGGGTATTGTGACCATTCCCTTCATGTTCGAAGGCCCTCGCAAGATTGTACAGGCAGTGAAGGGCGTGGAGGAGATCGCCAAAAATGTGGACGCGCTGTTGGTAATCAACAACGAACGCCTTCGTGATATATACAGCGACCTGACCATGCTCAATGCTTTTGCACGCGCCGATGATACACTGGCAACCGCTGCCAGAAGCATTGCCGAGATCATCACAGTACACGGTCACGTGAACCTCGATTTTGCCGATGTGAATACCACCCTCAAAGATGGCGGTGTGGCCATCATGAGCAGTGGCCTCGGAAAGGGGGCCGATCGCATCAACGATGCAATAAGAAACGCGTTGCACTCACCCTTGCTCAATAACAACGATGTATTCAGCGCCAAGAAAATACTGATTAACCTGTCGTTTGGTGAAACCTACCCCTTGATGATGGAAGAGATGAATGCCCTGCATGATTTTATGTCGAAGTTCAGCAGGGAGATCGAAGTGATCTGGGGCGCAGCTGTGGAAGAGCAGCTGGATGAAGAGGTGAAGGTGACCTTGCTCGCTACCGGCTTCTCCATCTCCAGTGTCCCGGGAATCAAGGAACATCAGGATGAAAAAACAAAGGCTGAAGAGATACAGGAACAAATTGAACGGGATGCACGACTGGCACAGGAAAGAAGAGACAAGGATCTGATTGAGAAATATTACGGAAAAACGGGATTAAAGACCCTGACCACGGTAAACTACAGCCAGGGGCCTTTTGTGCTGACCATCGATGAACTGGATGACGACAAGCTGATTGAGGCACTGGAAAAAGTGCCTGTCTTCAAGCGTGAAGCCGATTTCAATCCTCGTGCCTTCCAGTCTGAAACGCATTCGCAGTCTTCCTCCCTGTTTGATTGAGTTATGCAGGAGTGATTGCTGAATGACACAAGCGCAGTGAGCGAATGGCGGCGATGCAAACACTTAACGAGGTAACCGACTAACATATAAAAAGTAAACAAATCATATGGCACTATTAGAGACAATTACCGAAGAAATTAAAAAAGCCATGCTTGCCAAAAACAAAGTACGTCTGGAAGCATTGAGGGGTATCAAGAAAGAGTTGCTGGAAGCAAAAACAGCGAAGGGAGCATCCGATGAACTTTCGGATGAGGCAGCCACTGCCATCCTGCAAAAAATGGTAAAACAACGCAAAGACAGTGCTGAGATCTACGCTGCACAGAACCGTCCCGACTTGGCAGAGCCTGAACTTGAACAGATGAAAGTCATTCAGGAATACCTTCCCACACAAATGACTCCCGAAGAGCTGGAGAATGAGGTGAAACTAATCATAGCTGAAACTGGCGCTACTTCCATGAAGGAAATGGGCAAGGTGATGGGATTGGCCACAAAACGGCTGGCCGGAAAAACAGAAGGACGGGCCATCTCGGAAATGGTAAAGAAGCTGCTCTCTTGATGAAATGAACTACAACTTCCTTGCATAAGGTACATATACTTTCTTCATCCTTTTTTCGAGCGGATTGCGTTTGCGTACCTTCTTCTCCAGCTTTTGGAGGTCGGCCTGTTTGTTTTTGCCTGCCTTAAAATCATCGGAGAGCAACAGCAATGAAATTGTCTCCTCATCTACCGTACGTAAGCTGAATACCACCGTGCTGTGCTCAATGATGTCGTTCTCGGTCAGTGTGACCTGGTACTGCATTCCCGGGGAGTGCTCTACCGTGAGGGGGTCGTAACCCATGGCCGAGATCCTTATCTTCCCCAGTTTCGGGTTGGAGGAAAACCAAGCCTCACCATCATCACCGGTAATCTTCGATGCAATCAATTTGTCGGAGTTCGTCCGTGCTTCGACCAGAATTTTCTGCAGCGGATAGTTGTTTGTACCCACCACCTTCACCAGGCAACTGTCGTTGCGGGAACTCTCCGTAGCTTGACTGAATGACTTTTCACCGGAAAAATCCGTAGTGTTCACCAACAGAAAATGATCCAGTTCCTCGTAACTTCCTTCTCCCACCTGCGCAGTAGATAACCCTGCAAAGCCGGAGATGCTGAAAAAAACTTTGCCGTTTGTAAAGGCAAGTGAGTCGGTTCCATTCAGATAGGTTGCCTCCTTTTGTTGTGCGGTGAGTCCGATCGTCAGAAAGAGCGTGCATGCGAGAAGCAGATATTTTGTCATGAGCAGGATGTGTAAGCCGTTTAAGAAGTAAATATGAAGCAAATATAGTATAATTTTCGACGTTACAGGGGTTATTTGATCACAAAAGTCCCTCTTAGTCTGATATCATTTGATGCCGCTCCTATCATGACAGTGAATTCTCCTGGTTCTGTTTCTTCTTCCATCTGCAGGTTGAATAACGACAACTGATGGGGTTGCAGGGTAAAGCTTACTTTGCGTGATTCTCCCTTTTTCAGGAAGACACGTTCAAAATCTTTCAGTTGAATGGGGGGTGTGGACACGGAGCTGATATTGTCCCGCACATAGAGCTGTACCACCTCTTCTCCATCGTAATTGCCGCTGTTCTTGATCACGCAGGATATATGTGTCTCCTCTCCTACCTGCAAGATAGACAGATCGGTAAATTCAAAAAGGGTGTAACTTAAGCCGTAACCAAAAGCATATAAAGGGGTACTCTCTCCCTCTACATATTTATTTTGTCGTCCCAGTGAATAATACACTGGTAGCTGCCCTACGCTGCGTGGCACAGATACAGGCAGTCGGCCTGCGGGATTGTAATTTCCGAAAATGATGTCAGCCACAGCGTGACCTCCTTCCTGCCCGGGATACCAGGCACACAGCAGTGCATCTGCTTTTTCCGACGCAAGGTTCATGTTGAGGGGCCTTCCCTGAATGTAGATTACAATGAGTGGTTTCCTTGTTTCGATGATTGCCTTTAGCAGCTTCTCCTGATCACCCAGCAACTCCAGTGTTTTTCGATCGTATCCTTCACCCGACTCCATGTCGGAAATCAGTTCCTCCTTGTCGTCCGACACCACTGCCGCACCGGTTTCGATGTATTCGGTCCGGAAGTCCCTGGCACTCGATCCTCCCAGTACCAGCACCGTAACTTCGGTGTTTTGGGCAGCTGCGACTGCTTCCGCAATATTGCTTTGCGTGGTATCTCTGATGGCACAGCCCTTCACGTAATGTACGGTGGTGGAGGGGGAGACCGCTCTTTTTATCCCGTCGAGTATGGTGACAATCTCAGATCGTTCCTGCGGGGCTGTATAGTCGCCCAGTTGATTGTACAGGTTATCGGCATTCGGCCCTATAACGGCTATGCTTTTTATTTCTTTCGATAGCGGAAGAAGGTTGTGCTCGTTTTTGAGCAACACAGTTCCCTCTCTGGCTACTTCACGGGCGAGTGTCTTGTGATGGTCGCTTCTGACAAGGGCAGATGCCTTTGCGGGATCAACGTAAGGATTTTCAAACAGACCCATCTCAAACTTTAAACGCAATACACGGGCTACAGCGGTGTCGAGATCGGCAGACGTGATCAGCCCTTCCTGCAGTGCCTGTTCCAGATTTCTGCCATAGGCATTTCCTCCAAGATCGTTCTCCACACCTGCTTTGAGTGCCGCAGCAGCTGCATGTTTGATGTCGGGGACAGTCCTGTGTGAGGTGGCAATCCCTTCCACACTGCCCAAGTCGGAGAAGACAAACCCATCGAAATGCCACTTTCCTCGTAAAATATCGGTCAGCAGGTACCGGTTCGCTGTGCAGGGAATGCCATCGATGGCATTGTAAGCTGTCATGATTGTTTTTGCTCCTGCGTCGACAGCCATGCGGAAGGGCGAGAGGTGATCGGAGAATAGCTCTCTCATGCCAATCATGGCTTGCTGCCCATTGTGCCCGCCTACGGGGATGCCATACGCCACAAAATGTTTCAATGTGGAATAGACATGTCGGCCATCCCCCATATGGGAACCCTGCAGCCCTTTTACGAAAGATCTGCCCAGGATGCCAGTGAGCACAGGGTCTTCGCCAAAGGTCTCCTCCATCCGCGACCATCGCGGGTCGCGTGCCACATCGATGATGGGACCATATCCGATGTGGGCACCCTGGAGCCTCGTTTCCAGGGCAATGGCTTCGCCCATCTTGAAGATCAAATCTTTGTTGAAGGTGCTTGCCTGTGCCAGCGAGGTGGGAAATACCGTGGTACCGATAGCCATATGGCCGTGAGCACATTCTTCGGCAAAGAAAATGGGAATTCCCAGTCTTGTTTTTTTCAGCGCATACTGCTGCAGGGCGTTGAGTGCTTTTGCAGAGAGTTCTGGGTCTAAGCCCGTCTGAATCGTTTTTCTTGTCCACGGGTCGGCGCGTAAGGTGGCCCAGAATGTCCCGGGCTGCACATCCTGCATCAGCTTCACAAATGCATCAGAAACCGCCACTTCTGTTCCTTGTTTTTCATACATCTCCCAACCTGTTGGGGAGCATAACTGTCCCACTTTCTCTTGGGGAGTCATCCTCGAGAGCAGATCCTGCACACGTGCTTCAACGGAGGCCTGTGGATTTTTGTAGAGAGGCTGTGCCGAAAGATGAGAAAAGAGCATGATTGAAAAGAGGGTATATGCTATCTTGTGCATATCAGTGCAGTTTAAATGTGAGAACCAGGGATTCCTGTTTAATATTTTTGGGCAGATATACCGTTGTCTTATTTCCACGGGTATGCCATTTGAGTCGCTTGTTATTTTGCAGCAGCCGCATGGTTGAGCCTTTGGCCGGTTTATTCCCCTCCCATTCTATGACTGTAGGGAGATGTTCGTTCTCAGGCAGAGCATAGAGGGCATAGAGGTTTTTCTGATCTTTACTCGACGTGAACCACACCTTACCGCTGTTGTAATGGGCAGTAGCCCGGGTATCGTAGATGCCTTCTCCGTTCACATGTAACCAGGTACCCACTTTCTCGAGACGCTCAACAACAGGTTGCTCAATGAGACCCTCCGCAGTAGGCCCCACACCCAGAAGCAAGCATCCCCCTTTGGCCGTGATCTCAATGAGTGTGTTGATCACCTGTTGTGCCGATTTATAGGGAGCATTGGGAACCCACCCCCAATCGTTGCTTAGCGGAATGCAGCTTTCCCATGGAAAGGGGAGCTGTACATCGGGAACCGATCGTTCGGGAGTTTGATAATTCTCATACTTCCCTTTGATGGTTCTGTCCACGATAAGGATACCTGGTTGATTCTGGCGCACCCTGTTTGCAATACGTTCCATGTCGATATCCTGACGGGGTGCAGCTACCCAGCCTCCATCGAGCCAGAGGATGTCGATATTCCCATAGCGGGAGGTTATTTCATTGAGTTGGTTAAAAGTGAATTCTTTGAATTTCTCCCACCGCTGCGGGTGGCGTTCAATCTGATAGTTTACATGGCGGTTGGGAGTGGCATAGTAGTCCCACCAATAATACTGACTGTGCCAGTCGGGTTTCGAAAAGTAAGCCCCAATCATGAAATCTTTCTTCCGGAACGACTCAAATACAAAACGTGCCACATCGGCCTTGGGATGATCTTTAAAAGGGCCGTGGGTGATGGAGAAATCACTCTCTTTGGTGTCGAACATGTTAAACCCGTCGTGGTGCTTTGTGGTGAAAATGGCGTATTTCATGCCCGCTCTCTCCATCACATTTGCCCATTGGTCGGGATCGAAATCCACCGGATTAAACTGATCTTTCAGGCCCCAGTACCATTTTTTGTAATCGGTGTAGGCGATGGTGCTGTCGCGTGGTATCCAATCTACATCCTCGGAACAGATAGACCATGACTCCACGATGCCAGGCAAGGAGTACAATCCCCAATGAAACAACACTCCGAATTTAAGATCCTGCCAGCGGTCGAGTTGTTGCAATACCTTTTCGTCTGTGGGCATCACATAACCCTCCGATTGCTGGTGTGTGAACCCCTGCTGTGCATGGAGGGCGAGGACGATAATAGAAGTAATGAGTGTAAGGATAACTTTTTGTTTCATATACCTCTTCCTTTATTTGATGGTTTAAAAATGTGCTGTAAAGATACCTTTTGTGTGGATAACAAAAAAATCAGGGCCGCAAAAAAGCAGCCCTGATTATAATATAAAAGGAATCAACGTTTTCGTAGGTCAGGTCGACCAAAAGGAGAATTTCGTCATGTTGTTTACAATCCTTTTTCTGTCAAATAACGTTCGGCATCCATCGCTGCCCGGCACCCTGTACCAGCAGCAGTAACTGCCTGGCGATAGATGGGATCGGCCACGTCTCCACAGGCAAACACCCCTTCCACATTGGTGTGGGTATAGGGGCTGTCGGTTTTGATATAACCCACGTCGTCCAGATGAATGTAATCTTTGAATATGTCGGTGTTGGGCTTGTGACCGATGGCCAGAAAGAAACCATCCACGGCAATATCCCGCTTCTCTTCATCGGGTTCACCCATTCTTTTTACAAGATGCACACCTTCCACTCCTCTTTCTCCAAAAAGACCTACGGCATTGTGTTCGAACAGAACTTCAATTTTGGGATTGTTCATCACCCTCTCCTGCATGATCTGTGATGCACGCAGATAGGGTTTGCGAACAATCATATACACTTTGTCGGCCAGTCCCGACAGGTAGCTAGCCTCTTCGCAGGCGGTGTCGCCACCACCTACAACTGCGACCGTCTTCTTCCGATAGAAAAAGCCATCGCAGGTGGCACAGGCCGACACACCTTGTCCGGCATACTTGGTCTCGTCCTCAAGCCCCAGGTATTTTGCCGTGGCGCCTGTTGAGATGATCACCGTGTCGGCTTCGATCACTTGCGCATTGTCGATTGTTACCTTAAGGGGACGTACTGAAAAGTCTACCGAGGTGGCTCTGCCTGAACGCACGTCGGTGCCAAAACGCTGTGCTTGTTTTTTAAGATCCTCCATCAACTCAGGTCCGGTGATCCCATCGGGATAACCGGGAAAATTCTCCACCTCTGTTGTCGTTGTTAGCTGTCCTCCCGGTTCCATTCCTTCATAAAGAACGGGGTTCAGATTAGCTCGTGAGGCGTATATAGCGGCGGTATAGCCGGCCGGTCCTGATCCAATAATCAGGCATCGTACTTTGTTGCTCATATCTATATGTTGTAAGTTAATATTCTTCTCTCATGTGGCTGTGGAAGCGAAGGTTCCGTGGGCTAATGAATGGTTCAAAGGTACGACTATTCTTCGAGATATGAAATAGTTATCGGATTTATCTATTCGGCGTAAACGGAAAATATGGGAGAACGAAACGCTGTTTCGATGTTATCGGAGATCCACGATCTCCACACCTGGATGTGCAGTTTTGTCGAAACGAAACAGGGCATCGTTAAACTGATAATTGGCATTGTAGCGGCTGATGTTTATCTGAGTTTGTACGCCATTGGTTGCGGTCAAGACTACCTGGACCACCGTGAAATTATTTTTGTTGATGGAGGCAGTCACCATTTTGAAATCTTTATTGCCCGTGGCAGGTTGCATCTCAATCTGATAAACCGGGTTGTGGTTCACCGTTTTTGAAACGGGTGCTTTCAGGAGATAGCCGTTTTTATACATTCCCAGCAGCGCCAGAGGACTTACGGCTGCAATTTCCTGTCCGACGGGTTTGCTGATGTTTACCTCGTTGGCATCTTTGATAAATACCCATTGTGTTTCTCCGTCGAACCAGATGTGCATGGCCTCCATTTCCAGTTTGAAACGGTCTCCTTTGATGTATGCCTTGCCCGTTTCAGTCGGGTAAGTGTTGCCGTCGGCATCGATTGTGGTTGTCTCGAACAACAGCTCGATACCCTTCGATTTCTCGAAGCCGGCATAAGCCTTGTCCATGATGGCGATCGCTTCCGCATTGCGTTGACTAAAGAGGGGAAGCGATAAAAAGAGGGCAGTAAGAAGAAATAAACCAGGTTTCATTTTCTTTGTTTTTATTTTATTTCAATCGATGACAGCAAACTCCTGTCATGAGAATGGACAAAAAAACGGATGTAGGGTTTAATAGTGACCGACCGGCAGTGGAATCTGCTTATCGCATTGAATCGAGCAGTTTCTCCAGGGAGTACTCGTCGGCAATAAATACATCACGCGGTTTGCTTCCCTGCGCCGGTCCTACAATTCCGGCTGCCTCAATCTGATCCATAAGCCTGCCGGCACGGTTGTACCCAATGGAAAACTTACGCTGGATGAGCGATGTGGAGCCTTGTTGGTGTACCACAATGAGGCGTGCTGCCTCCTCGAAGAGAGCATCGCGGTCGTTCAGGTCTACTGACCCGGATGGCGTATCGGCATCAGTGGTCACCTCAGGCAGTGCGAATGCACTATCGTAACCATGCTGCTTGCCGATGTACTGCGCGATCTCCTCCACCTCTGGGGTGTCCACAAAGGCGCACTGAATGCGAATCAGGCTGCTTCCCTGAGAGAAGAGCATATCGCCACGACCAATGAGCTGGTTGGCACCACTCATGTCGAGAATGGTGCGTGAGTCGATCTGCGAGGTTACACGAAAAGCCATGCGTGCAGGGAAGTTGGCCTTGATGGTGCCGGTGATGATGTTGGTGGTGGGCCGTTGTGTGGCAATCACCATGTGAATACCCACGGCGCGTGCCTTTTGCGCAATGCGGGCAATGGGCATTTCGATCTCCTTTCCTGCGGTCATAATCAGATCTCCAAACTCATCGATCACCACCACGATATAAGGCATGTAGCGGTGTCCCTTTTCGGGATTCAGCCGCCTTTTCACAAACTTCTCGTTGTACTCTTTGATGGCACGCACATGGGCACGCATCAGCAACTCATACCGGTCGTCCATCTCCCGGGTGAGTGAATTAAGTGTTTGTGTTACTTTGGTTACATCGGTGATGATGGCTTTCTCTTCATCGGGCAGCTTGGCAAGATAATGTTTTTCAATGGTGGAGTATATGTTGAATTCCACCATCTTGGGGTCGATCAGCACCATCTTCATCTCCGACGGGTGTTTCTTATAGAGCAACGAGGTGATGATCGCATTGAGTCCCACCGACTTTCCCTGCCCTGTGGCTCCAGCCACCAACAGGTGCGGCATCTTGGTGAGATCGAACATAAAAACCTCGTTGGTGATGGTTTTTCCAAGGGCAACTGGCAGGTCGTAGGCGCACTCCTGAAAACGCTTGGAGGAGATCACCGATTGCATGGATACGATCTGCGGGTCTTTGTTGGGAACCTCTATGCCGATGGTTCCCTTACCGGGCATTGGCGCGATGATGCGGATCCCCAATGCAGAGAGACTGAGTGCAATGTCATCTTCCAGGTTACGGATCTTGGAGATGCGCACCCCCGCCTGGGGTACAATCTCGTAGAGAGTGATGGTGGGGCCTACCGTAGCTTTGATGGAGACAATTTCTATGCCATAGTTACGCAGTGTATGGATGATCTTCTCCTTATTTTCGTTTTGCTCATTCATGTCTACCCCTTTTTCGCCTGTGTTGTAAATCTTCAGCAGGTTCATGGAGGGAAACCTGAAGGAGGAGAGATCTTTCCGTGGATCATAGTCCTCTATTAAATCGGTCTCTTCAGACAGTGGACTTTCCGACATGATTTTGTCCGCCTGTGGTTGGTTCAACGATACCGTTTCATCATCCTTGGGCACAATTACCTCGAATGTGTCGTCTCGTACTGGTTTCTTTTGCGAAAGCGGCGACTGGGGTGTAACAAACGGGGCAGTATAGGGTGTTGTTTTTTCTTCGG
>CAZRRC010000002.1:27086-38913 GCA_964602395.1 uncultured Proteiniphilum sp.
GTTTTTTCTTCGGCCTCTTCTTCGTCTTGCTCTGTCATCTCTTCCGAAGCAAGCGCAGCCTCTTTTTTTTCTTTTATCTTTGTGATAAACCGTTTGAACCATCCTGGTTTTTTCTCTTCCAAGGGTTCCTCGGGTTCTTCGGTATCTGTTATTTCCGGAATGATGACCTTAAAGGATTCATCATCGTGTCTGGGGAAAGGAGGCTTGTTATTCACCAAAGTCTGCTGAATCTTGTAAATCGAACTTTTGCGGAATATAACGATCGTGATCAGTAAGAGCAGCAGAATAAGCAGGATCACACCGGGCCAGCCCACACTGCTCTCCAGAATTCGTTCTATCTCTATGCCATGCGATCCACCCCATTTAACATGGGAGTGTGGAAAGAGCCTGTCGAGGATGAAAGCACTGCTTACAGAACCGCCTATGAGGCCAAAGGAAGTGATGAATATTGCTTTCAGGAAAGGAAAGTCGGACACTTTCATCATGCGAAGCCCGATATAAATAATAAAAATGGGTATCAGTACGGAAAAGATGCCAAACCATTCGTTTACAATCGTCTCCGCGATGAAAGCTCCGCCGGCGCCTGTCCAGTTCTCTACCTGCGATGCATGGGAGCGAATAAGCTCGAGAAACGTCTTGTTCAATACCTTACTTTGGTCTTCGGCACCGGTGAAAAAGAAGGAGACAATTGCCAGCAGCATGAAGATGCCGACAAAAGCGGTAATTACGCCCGTAATAAAATGCAGCCGTTCGCTCTTTAAGAAACTGAACCACGGGGTATTCTTTTTCCTTGTTGCGGAAGATCTCTTCCTTTTTCGTTTTGCCATATGTGAAGTTGCCATCCCTTTAAACGCGGATTGTTAGCGGTATGCTGATCTCCCAGGACGACGGGAAGAAAAATCGTCTTCGGGAATGAATTTACAAATTTAAGAAAAAGAAAATTAGATCAAAAACAAAGCTTTGCAGAAAAATGTGAAAGGCCCGCGAATCACTTCGCAGACCTCCCATGTTAACACAATCTTCATGAAACAAACTACACTATCGAGTTGATTGCAGATTGATAATCTGGCTCCTGTGCAATCTCAGGAACCAGTTCCGTATGAAGGACTTTTCCTTCGGAATCAATAACGACCACGGCACGAGCCAGAAGACCTCTGAGCGGCCCGTTGTTCATCACAAGTCCATAATCACTGCCGAAATCATTGTTTCGGAATGTGGAGAGTGTGATCACATTTTCAATACCCTCGGCCGAGCAAAATCTGCCTGCAGCAAATGGCAGGTCAGCAGAAATACCCAACACAACCGTGTTATCCAACGATGCGGCTTCCTTATTGAAGCGGCGCACCGATGCTGCACAAGTTCCTGTGTCTAGGCTCGGAAAGATATTCAGCACCACATTTTTTCCTTTGAAATCAGATAACTTTGTTTCAGAGAGATCGCGATTGACCAATGTGAAATCGGGAGCCGAAGCTCCTTTAACTGGTAGTTCGCCGGAGGTTTGCACAGGGTTGCCTTTAAATGTGATATTTGCCATGTTATATTTTTAATTTAAAACTATTCTGAATAAATTTGCTTGTTATATGCACTAAACAACCTCTACTCGCAAATGTTCAGCATATTTTATTTTTTAACGTTTAGCGACTCGTAAAGGCCGTCTGATGAAACTCTTCTCGCAAATAACGAGCTGTGTAGCTTTGCTCACACCGGATAACTTCCTCCGGGGTGCCGGTGACGAGTATGTTACCACCCTTTTCTCCTCCTTCCGGACCTAGGTCTATGATGTGATCGGCACATTTGATGATGTCGAGATTGTGCTCGATGACGATCACGGTATTGCCCTTCTCTACCAGCTTATTTAATACACCCAGTAACACACGGATGTCTTCAAAGTGAAGCCCCGTGGTGGGTTCATCCAGTACGTATAGTGTATTGCCGGTATCGGTACGAGCCAGCTCTGTAGCCAGTTTCACTCGTTGGCTCTCTCCTCCCGAAAGGGTGGTGGAAGATTGTCCCAGCCTGATATATCCAAGCCCTACTTCCTGTAGCATCTTTATTTTATGCAGGATATTGGGCACATTTTCAAAAAAATCAACAGCCATGTTGATGGTCATATCCAGTACATCGGCAATAGACTTCCCCTTGAAACGTACTTCCAGTGTTTCGCGGTTGTATCTTTTGCCGTGACATACCTCACAGGGTACCATTACATCGGGCAGGAAATTCATTTCGATGGTTTTGTAGCCATTGCCACTGCATTGTTCGCATCGTCCCCCCTTCACATTGAAGGAGAATCGTCCCGGTTTATAAGCTCGTATCTTTGCCTCGGGCATACCGGCAAAAAGGGCTCGAATGTCGGAGAATACACCGGTGTAGGTCGCCGGGTTGGAGCGGGGTGTGCGACCAATGGGCGACTGATCTACACTCACAACCTTGTCTAGATGCTCCACCCCCTTTACAGCGGCATAAGGTAGCGGCTCTTTGAGTGAACGGTAAAATTTCTGGCTGAGAATGGGCTGCAATGTTTCGTTAATCAGAGTAGATTTGCCGCTGCCCGAAACCCCGGTGACACAAATAAAGGTACCCAGCGGAAATGTTGCCGATACATGCTTCAGGTTGTTGCCTGTGGCACCTTCAATCACGAGCTTCTTGCCGTTTCCTTTTTTTCTCTTTTTGGGTATGGCAATCTCTAGCTTCCCATTGAGGTAGTTGGAAGTGAGGGTGTTCTTTTTTAGCATCTCCGAGGGAAGTCCCTCAAAAACCACCTCTCCGCCTTTGCGACCCGCAAAAGGGCCCATGTCTACGATATAGTCGGAGGCGAGCATCATGTCTTTGTCATGTTCCACCACCACCACCGAGTTGCCTGAGTCACGCAGTTTTTTCAACGAGTCAATCAGTCGGTGGTTGTCGCGTTGATGCAGGCCGATGCTGGGTTCATCCAGAATATAGAGCACATTCACCAGCTGCGATCCTATTTGTGTGGCCAGCCTGATGCGCTGGCTTTCCCCTCCAGAGAGGGAGGCTGAAGTACGGGATAGTGACAGGTATCCGAGTCCCACATCCAGCAGGAACTGCAGCCGCGAGAGGATTTCCTTTTTGATCTCTTCGGCAATAAGTCTCTGCTTTTCAGAGACCTCTGTTCCGGAGCTATTGAACCAGGCATACAACTCCTCAATATCCATTGCGGCCAGCTCGGCAATATTTTTTTCGTTGATCTTGAAATGCAGGGCTTCCTTGTTCAGCCGTTGTCCTTTACATTCGGGGCAGACCGTGGTGGTGATAAACTGCCCTGCCCACTTCTGTGCTGTGGCTGAGGCTTCCTCTTCCTGCTGCATCTCGATATACTTTGCCACTCCTTCGTAGGAAACCATGTAGTTGGAGTTCCCCAGCGACTCATTTTTGATCTTCAGTCGTTCGTTGGTGCCAAACATGATCTCCTCTATTGCCTCCTGGGGTATATCTTTTAGGGGTGTTTTCAGTGTGACGCCATACTTTTCACAGATGGCTGTGATCTGCCAGAAAAGAAGATTGCTTCGTTCTTTTCCCAGTGGAGCAATGCCGCCAGCAGCAATACTCAGGTCAGGATTGGGAATGATCTTCTCAATATCGACCTGATCTATGGAACCTATGCCTTTGCAGGTGGGACAGGCTCCCTGGGGTGAGTTGAAAGAAAAGTTGTGCGGTGCCGGCTCATTGTATGACAGACCTGTGGTGGGACACATCAGATTGCGGCTGTAATGCCTTACTTCATTGGCCTCCACATCCTGAATGAGAATCAGCCCCTGCCCCTGCTTCATGGCGGTACGTATGCTGGCCTTCAGCTTGTCGGCAAACTTGTTGGATACCACCAGCTTGTCGATCAGTATCTCGATGCTGTGATTTTTATATCTGTCCACCCGCATGCCTGGAATGATCTCCCTGATCTCCCCATCTATACGTACGTTGAGATAGCCTTTTTTGCGGATCTGTTCAAAGAGTTCTTTATAATGTCCCTTCCTGTTTCTTACCACAGGGGAGAGGATGTATATTTTTTTGCCGATATATTTTTCCAGGATCAGTTCCAGTATCTGCTCATCGCTGTATTTTACCATTTTCTCCCCGGTGATGTATGAGTAAGCCTCACCCGCACGCGCATAAAGCAGACGCAGGAAGTCATATATCTCGGTGGTGGTACCTACGGTGGAGCGGGGGTTCTTATTGGTGGTCTTCTGTTCGATGGAGATCACGGGGCTGAGGCCGGTGATCTTGTCCACATCGGGCCGTTCCATTTTTCCTAGGAAGCCGCGGGCATATGCCGAGAAGGTCTCAATATAACGCCGTTGTCCTTCAGCGAAGATGGTGTCGAAGGCGAGTGACGACTTACCACTGCCGCTCAACCCGGTCACCACGGTGAGTGCGTCGCGTGGAATGGTCACGTCGATATTTTTCAGGTTGTGCACGCGTGCACCCTGCACATAAATTTGTTCTGTTTCGGAAGCCATAGTTTGTATAAACGATCGATAAACCATAAAAGTTTAGTTCATCACCCATGCTGGATTGTGTACTTTAGGGCGTTCCCTTTTGTTGTAATATAGACTTTTCTTCGTGGGTATGAGGAGGGTATAAGTCTTGCCGGAAGCGTTGCTTAGCTTATTGCTGCGCAACCAGGAATTAAAGTCCTTCAGTTGGGCATAGGTAATCTCATTTTCTTGGGCGAAAGCAACCAGGTCGGGAATTGATTGGGAAACATTCACTCTCTTATACTCCATGGGCTTATATAGATCGGCCGGTTTGAGGATGAATCCATATTTTTGCGGCTCTTCAAAGATTTGTTTGATGGCAAGCATGCGATAGTAATAGCGTGTGGTCTCCTCCACAAGCCATAGATCGAGTGCCTCTTCGGCACGCTGGTCCCTCAGTTCGGTTGTAATACGCCTTTGTCCACCATTGTATGACAACGCGGCGGCACTCCAGGAAGCATACTTGTCGTATGCATCCTTCAGATAGCTGCAGGCAGCAACGGTAGACTTCTCGATATGATACCGCTCATCTACCTCCGACGTTACTTCCAGACCATATTGTTTGCCTGTACTTTGTAAGAACTGCCACAAGCCGGCTGCTTTTGCGGGAGATACCGCCCGCGGGTCGAGACTGCTTTCAATCACCGCCAGATACTTCAGGTCGTCTGGCAGACCATGTTGTTTCAGGATGGGCTCAATGAGTGGAAAGATGCGATTGGCTCTTTTGATAAGCAGCAAGGTGGTGGAGTGGAAGTAGGTGAAGCTGTTCAGTTCCCTGTCCATCCGCTCATATTTGTCGTAGCGGTCAAAAACAATTTTTTCCCCGGCAAAATACATACTCTCGGGAATTTCGATCGAGGCAGTCATCGAAAGGACCAAGGGCTTTTGCGATTCGGTTTTTTTCAAGTTGTTTCCAGAAGTGAGCAACACAATCGTCGTTCCCAGACCTGCCACAAATAAAACTATGGAGATGAGCAGTGGTTTTTTCATTTTTCTGTGATTATAGTGATGTAATTCACCGGCATGTCTCTTCAGGATAACCTGCATGTCGGAGGAACAAATTTACAAAAATAATTCCAATACCCAATGTTTCTGAAAACTATCCGTAGAGCTTTTCGTCTGCACATTTTTTCGTAAGTTTGTATTTACAACCAAAGCGGAGGCTTTTGTGGCTGGTTGCATACACACAACCAGATAAACTTGAATCAGCAAAAAGAAAAATGAAACTAAAAACACCCCGATCTGTAATTAATGCACATGACATCAGTCAGTTTCGATTTCGCGATACCCCCTTCGTGAAGCTGATGAACAAACGCATATACAACATACTGATGGTCGCATCGCGTTACGATATGTTTATCCTTGAAGATGACGGCCGCGTAGATGAACAGATATTTAACGAGTATACCTCACTTAACCTCCGCTATCCACCTCGTTTTACACTGGTTAGCAGTAACAGGGAGGCACTCTCGGAACTGAAGCAGAATCATTATGAGCTGATCATCTGCATGCCCAATATGGATAGCAGTGATACGTTCGACCTGGCGAAGCAGATCAAAGCTCGTTACGCCGGTATTCCCGTGGTGCTGCTGACCCCCTTCTCAAAGTCGGTAACCCTTTCTCTGAGCAGAGAAGACCTAAGCGGCATCGATTATGTATTTAGCTGGCTAGGTGATACCGACCTCTTGCTGGCCATCATCAAGGTGGTGGAAGACAGAATGAATGTGGAACATGATGTGATGACGGTGGGTGTGCAGACCATCATGTTGGTAGAGGACTCTGTTCGATTTTACTCATCGGCGCTGCCGTTGCTTTATAAATTTGTGCTTTCCGAATCGAGGGAGTTTTCTAAAGAGGCACTGAACGATCACCTGCGTATGTTGCGTATGCGGGGCCGCCCCAAGATACTGCTTGCCCGCAATTATGAGGAAGCGGTTTCCTATTACCGGAAATATGGTGATAACATGCTGGGCGTGATCAGCGACATGAGTTTCAATGTGAAGGGTGAGAAAGACAAACAGGCGGGGAAACGTCTGGGTGAATGGATCAGGGAGAAAGATACCTATATCCCCATTATTTATACCTCTTCCGAGTCGGAGAACAGGAAATATATCCAGGGTGAGAATGCGTTCTTTATTGACAAAAACTCGAAAACCTTCCCCCAGGACCTGCGGCGGGCGATCAAGGATAACCTGGGTTTTGGTGATTTTATCATCATCGACCCGAAGACCAAGGAGGAGATATTCCGAATCAAAAATCTGAAGGAGTTGCAAATGAACATCCGCTACATTCCCGACGACGCCCTCTATGAGCACCTCTCCCGGAATCACTTCTCCCGTTTCTTTTACTCCCGCGCCATGTTCCCGGTGGCTGAGATGCTCAAAAAAATCGACGTGTCAGAATATGCCACCATGAACGATGCACGCGAACTGATCTATGCCACCATCGTGCAATACAGAAAGATGAAAAATACCGGTGTGGTGGCTGTTTTTGAGAAAGACCGCTTCGACCAGTATTCCAACTTTGCCCGCATCGGTGAAGGATCGTTGGGAGGAAAGGGCAGGGGACTGGCATTTATCGGTTACATGGTGAAGACACACCTGGAGCTGAACAACAATTCAAACTTTCCGGTGACGACTCCCAAAACTGTGGTGCTCTGTACCGACATATTTGACGAATTCATGGAGACCAACGATTTGTATCCGGTGGCATTGTCGGATCATAGCGATGAAGATATTCTCAAGTACTTTCTGGAGGCCCGTCTGCCTAAAAGGATGGTGAGTGACTTCCTTGTCTTTTTCGAAGCCATTGAAGGTCCGGTGGCTATTCGTTCATCCAGTTTGTTAGAGGACTCACAGTATCAGCCTTTTGCTGGAATATATGCTACCTACATGATTCCTTATGTGAATGACAAGTATGAGATGGTGCGCCTGCTGAGCAATGCCATCAAGGCGGTCTATGCTTCGGCTTTTTATAAGGACAGCAAGGCCTACATGTTGGCGACGCAGAACCTGATAGACCAGGAGAAAATGGCGATCGTGTTGCAGGAGGTGGTGGGCTCGCAATATGGAAACCTTTACTACCCAGCTATATCGGGAGTAGCCCGCTCCATCAATTACTATCCTATAAGCGATGAAAAAAATGAAGACGGCATTGTGAATCTGGCATTCGGATTGGGTAAATATATCATGGACGGACGTACTGGACTTCGCTTTTCGCCGCTCCATGCTTCCCGCATCCTTCAGCTCAGTTCGCTCGAACTGGCGTTGCGTGATACACAAACACAATTTTATGCGCTCGATCTGGATTCTGTGGCAAAAGATTTCACCATCGATGACGGCTTTAACCTGTTGAAACTGAGATTGCGTGAAGCCGAACAGAAAGGCCCCCTGCGCTATGTTGCCTCCACCTACGATCCCCAGGATCAGATTATCCGAGATGGTTTTTATGAAGGAGGGCGTAAGATTGTTTCCTTTGCCAACATCCTCCAACATGACATGTTTCCGCTCGCCGAAGTGCTCGATAAGCTATTGAAAGCAGGACAGAAGGAGATGGGGCGTCCGGTAGAGATTGAATTTGCCGTAGACATCAAAGATCCACAGTTTGCCTCATTCTATGTCTTGCAAATACGACCCATTGTCGATAGCAAGGAGGTCGTACACGAAAATCTGGAAGAAATTTCATTGAACAAGACGGTGTTGTTTTCACGCAATGCCCTCGGTAACGGCATCTCTAACGATGTGTTTGATGTGGTTTATGTGAAATCGGCTGCTTTTAATGCAGCCATAAATCCTGTGATTGCCCGGGAGATCGAAAATCTGAATAAAGAGTTTCTGGTTGCCGGCAACAACTACGTGCTGGTCGGTCCCGGTCGTTGGGGCTCCTCCGATCCATGGCTGGGCATCCCTGTAAAATGGCCCCATATCTCTCAGGCACGGTTGATCGTAGAATCGGGTATGGAAAACTATCGCATTGAACCAAGCCAGGGAACCCATTTCTTTCAGAACCTCACCTCCTTTGGTGTGGGTTATTTTACCGTCAATCCCTTTCTGGAGAACGATGGTTTCTTCGATGAAGCATTTCTGAATGCACAACCGGCACGTTACGAAACAGATTACATACGACAGGTGCATTTCGACCAACCCTTGTGTATCAAGATAAACGGAAAAAAAAGAATGGGAGTGGTACTGAAACCCTGAAAGATTTTGTTAGGGATGGTTAAATATTGAGCATATTGCAGCGTTTTGTCTTTTTTCATCGTCAGGTGTTTTGAGAACTCGAGAACTCAAAAACCACAAATGAATTATTAATGTTTAAAAAAATCAGACATGATGAAAAGAGCAAGTTATTTGTTTACGATCCTTTGTATGGGTGCGATCCTGATTGCATGCGACAAAGATGATGATAAAGACAATACTAAATTAACATTCAGCAAAAATAAAGTGGAAGTGTCCGTGAATGAGAGTGATACCATCACCGTAAGTGGCGGGGCCACTCCTTATATCGCTTTGGAGGGAGACAAGACCATTGCTGTGGCCACGGTTAATAGTACCAAAATTGCCGTAAAGGGCCTGAAGAAAGGTAACACTACCGTGAAGGTTACTGATAAGAACGGGGTGAATGCTTCATTCCCGGTGACAGTGACCGAGTAAACCTTTCCGTTTCTAAGCTTTACCGGTATCGCCCACTGTAGCGCGTCAGAGGGAGATACCGGTTTTTTCTTGAAACATAAGACTATTGCTCATTTGTTTCAAACAAAAAGTTTTGGAGTTTGTTGAATAGATAATCTTTTTAATGAACTATGTAATCAATACTTCTATGAATAAATTATTCGTTACACTTTTCCTTCTTACCTTTGTTTTAGGACTTTCTTCTCAAAATGTACCTGTGATGCTCCACGATCCCTACCACGATGACTGGGTGAAAGTGACCCAGTACGAACAAAAGTCTCTTCCCCGCTCCGCGGCAGATGTTGTGAACAACATCCTGCACAGGGCTCTGGAGGAAAAGAACAGCCCCCAGCTTATAAAGGCGCTGATTCATCAAGGGAAATATGAACTGGTGCTTGATGAGCAAAACGACACCCTTCTCTTCCATAATCTGCAGGAAATGGTGGAAAAGAGTAGCGACGTGGTGGAGCAGGCGGTGCTGCACTCCATGCTGGGAGAGCTTTACCTGCAATACTACCAAGCGAACCGCTGGATAATTGACCAGCGGATAGAGCTGGGCGATTTTGTGCCAGCCGACATGAAAGAGTGGACCCGGAGCATCTTTTACCAAAAAGTGACGGAAGCACTGAATTCTTCTATTGCCCATGAATGTGACCTGCTGAAAGCGGAAGTGGCATCTTACGCAGCTGTGGTGGAGTTGGGTAAAGATTCGCGCCTTTACTACCCTTCCATGTTTGATTTTCTGGCAAACCGTGCCATCGAATTGTTCAAACAGATCGATACAGATGAGGATTTAAGCCGTATCCTGGTACGCAAAAATATTTCACCTGCATCGTTATATGCTCCGGCAGAAGATTTTGTTGGGCTCTCATTCGATCCACAGCCTACTGAGTATGGGGTGTGGAAGCTTGAAACCTATCGGAAGCTACTCGAGTCGCTACTCAAAAGGGAGATGCAGCCTTCGGTGCTGTTGACCGAACTCGATAAGTTCGATTATCTCTCGGTGCTGAAACAGAGTCACGACAAATATGCCCGGCCTTCTCTCGAAAAACTGTTGGAAAAGTGGGAAGGAAATGAGTACAGTGTAGAGGTCATTGATAAGATGGCTGCTTTATATCAAAACGAAATATGGGAAACGTCGCTCAGCGACAGCCTGCAGGAGGAGAAGACCCGTGAGCTTCATGATCTGTTGCGCAATAGCATCGATCGGTATCCCGGCTATGCACGTCTCTTCATCCTGGAAAACAGGCTGCTGCAGCTGACGCAGCCCCAGCTTGCTGTTTCAGGAATGAAAACATTTCCCGTACAGGGAGATAAAAGGCTGAAGGTTACCTATCAGAACCTCACCTCACTGGAGGCGAAGTTATACAGGATAGATTCTGCCATGGATGTGATGATGGCACAATATGGTACAGACAAAACCATCGAACAGAAGAGGACTTTCTTGAAAGACATACCGGTCTCTTTGCCGGAGTTGCCGGCATACCTGCAGGGGGAGACATCATTCCAACTCGATCTGGAGCATCCCGGCACTTACATGCTAACTTTCCATGCTACACCCGAGGCATCGGATAACAGTGGCGCCGTATATTATTTTGCTGTTTCTGATCTGGCTGTCTTCAGTCGTTCATCTGCAAAAGAACAATATGACTTCTTCGTGGTAAACAGGGTGACGGGAGCACCGGTGAAGAATGCCAGAATAAATATTTTCAAGTTGCCGGGTAACTGGCGCAATTCAACGCTCACGGCGGTGGAGACCGTGGTCGCCAACGAAGAGGGAATGGCTGTCTATCACAAGGATATTCCCAATAACGATGTCTTTTACCATGCGGTATCGGGCAACGACAAGGGTTCGCTGCTGAGCCGGCTTCCTTATGGCTATTACGCTTACTCCGAAAGTGATACGACTTCACGCGAGGTGATGACGATCTTTACCGACCGGAGTCTCTACCGACCCGGACAAACAGTGTTCTACAAAGCGATCTTAGCCCGAACTTCGGGCGATATTAGCTCTATTGTAACAAATAAACCGGTGGAGTTTATATTACGGGATGCCAATGGACGGGACATATCGAAGCAGGCTGGAAAAACCAATGAGTACGGCTCGGTATCGGGAGAGTTTCTGTTACCACAAGGTGCCCTGCCAGGAAGCTTTTCGATAGAGTCGACGGCGGGAAGTACCTACTTCCAAGTGGAGGAATACAAGCGCCCCACCTTTGAAGTGACTTTCGCGAAGATCGATCAAACCTACAAGTTTGGTGAAGAGATCCTGTTGAAGGGCAGCGCCAAAAATTTTTCCGGCATCAGCCTGCAACAAGCGACAGTAGATTGGCGCATCACCCGGCAGCAAACCTGGTGGTGGCGATGGGGCGGGGTACCGGAACATTTCACCGAGGGGCAGGTCACTACCGATGAGGAGGGCGCATTTGAGATCACCTTCACTCCCTCAAAACCGGATGAGCAGCACACCCTAAAATCGGCGTACTCGTTTGTAGTAGAGGCCACCGTGACCGATTTGAACGGAGAGACACAAACGGGCACCTATACCGTTACCGTGGGTGATCTCTCCATGATCCTGGATGTTGAGATGCCCGAGCGAATGGAAAAAAACAGCGAGGAAATTATCCATATTTCAGCGAAAAACCTGGACGACGTCGAGGT
>CAZRRC010000002.1:39013-94483 GCA_964602395.1 uncultured Proteiniphilum sp.
AAAACAGCGAGGAAATTATCCATATTTCAGCGAAAAACCTGGACGACGTCGAGGTTTCTGCCACAGGTAGTTATCAGCTCTACTCATTGTACCCGAACGACTCCATCAACCGACAGGTGGTGCAGGGAGATTTTATTACCGGTGCACAGCCTGCCCTTCAGAAGCGGCTCGCCCGACTCCCTTCCGGTAAATATCGGCTCAAGCTGCAATCGGAAGATGACCGAAAAAACCGCATCGAAACAACAAAAGACTTTATTCTTTATTCCTTTGCCGATAAGCGACCGCCCATTAAAACCAACGAATGGCTGATCGTAAAAAACGGTACCTTCTCACCCGATAAGAATGGGGAAGTGATTCTGGGAGCCTCAGACCAGATTCATGTTTTGTATGAGTTGTGGCAGGAGAACAAACTGCAGGAAAGAAAATGGATCAGCCTGAAGAACGAAAACCATCTTTTCTCCATCCCCTACCACAGCAGCTACAAGGAGGGTGTTACGTTGATGCTCACCTACGTGAAAGAAGAGAAGTTTTACGCCCACCGGGTGGATCTACTTCCTGCAAAAGAAGAGCAGACACTGGCAGTGAAACTGGATGTGTTCCGCGATAAAATAAGACCAGGAGCTCAGGAGGAGTGGCGGATATCGGTACGCGATGCAGCTGGCAACCCTGCTGTGGCGGAAGTGTTGGCTTCGATGTATGATTTCTCACTCGATCAGATTTATCCTTCACAGCTCTGGAACATGGTGTACTACGCTTCCAACCAATATAATTTCCGGATGGGATTGAGCCGTGATCACTCCTTTAATATGGAGCGGGCATTCGGTAATTTTGTGATTCCGCAGGAAAATGTAAATGCCTTTGTATTTGACCGCTTTAACTGGTATGGACTTTCTTTCTACCAGGGCAGGATGATGATCAGAGGAGTAAAATTGGATGAGAATGTGGTGGTAGGATATGGCCGTCCCAAATTGCAGAGTGAGACGGTCAGGTCGGAAATGCAACTGGATATGGTAGCAGAGGAAGAGAAGTTACCCGGAAAAAGGGACACCGAAGCGCTTTCTGCGATTCGTCGGAACTTTGCAGAGACCGCCTTTTTCTATCCCCATCTTAAAACAAACGAAAAGGGGGAGACGCAGATTGTCTTTACCGTACCCGAAAGCAATACCCGTTGGCGTTTCCGCGTGCTGGCACACGATAAAAAGCTTCACACCGGTCAGCTCGAGGCCTTCACTGTGTCGCAGAAGGAGCTGATGGTGACGCCCAATATGCCGCGTTTTCTGCGTCATGGCGACAAAACGAGCATCACTACCAAAATATCCAACCTTTCTGACGATACCCAAAACGGGAAAGTGCTGCTGGAGTTTTTCAATCCGGCTACGGATGAGGTGAT
The DNA here is from genome assembly GCA_964602395.1 of uncultured Proteiniphilum sp. Classification (GTDB taxonomy): domain Bacteria; phylum Bacteroidota; class Bacteroidia; order Bacteroidales; family Dysgonomonadaceae; genus Proteiniphilum. Next base: position 40,404 of record CAZRRC010000002.1, read on the forward strand.
GGACAGTATTGCGGTACCAAGCCAGGTGAAAGAATTCTCGTTGGCTAAAGGAGCTTCTTCCGAGGCTTCCTGGATATTTGATGTCCCCTCGGGTATCGATCTCCTCGGCGTGCGCATTGTAGCACAAACAGCAGACTTTAGCGATGGAGAGCAGCATGCACTGGCAGTGTTACCCAACCGGATGCTGTTGACCGAGAGTATGCGTCTCGATGTGAACGGGCATCAGACCAAAACGTTCACCATGGATCAACTCCTGCACAATCCATCTGCCACCGCACGTGATTACCGCCTTACCCTGGAGTTCAGCGACAATCCTGCATGGTACGCGATACAGGCATTGCCTTTACTGAGCGAGCCAGTGAGCGACAATGCCATTTCCTGGTTTGCCTCTTTTTATGCCAACACGCTGGGTGCACATATCGGTAAAGCCTATCCTCGGGTTTCGGCCATGGTGGATGCCTGGAAGAAACAGGGCGGTAGCAAAGAGGTTTTTCTATCTAACCTGGAGAAAAACATAGAGTTGAAGAACGTGTTGCTGGAAGAAACACCCTGGGTACTGACGGCTACCAACGAATCGGAACAAAAGGCTAAGTTGGCATTGCTGTTCGACCTGAACCGCAACCACAACCTTACCCAAACAGCCCTCGATAAGCTGCAGGAATTGCAAACTACACAGGGTGGCTGGAGCTGGTTCAAAGGTTTCAGACCGGCTGTCGGCATCACACATTATGTCTTGTATGGTTTTAACCAACTGAAGGAACTGGGCGCTGCCCAATTTACCGGTGAAACTCTCTCCATGCAGTCGCAGGCGATCGAATTTATTGATGCGGAAGCCATCCGTCGTTTCAACGAGCTGAAAAAACTGAATAAGAACTGGAAGCATATCAAAACGATCTCCAACACCGATTTGGAGTATTTATATGTCCGTAGTGCCTATACCCAATATCCGGAGGATGAGGAGATCAAAGAATTGACTGATTTCTATCGTTCAGTGACAGAGAAATACTGGACATCCTACGACCTCTATGAGCGTGCACTGATTGCTGTGCTACTACAGCGTGCAGGCAATAACCGGGTTGTGCAGCAGATACTGAACTCCTTCCGTGAACATGCCACCGTTTCGGAGGAGATGGGTATGTTCTGGCCTAACAACAGGGCACACGTGTTCATGTCACAGTCGGCCATTACTGTTCATACCTTTATCATGGAAGCTTTCCGTGCGGGAGGTGCCCGCACAGGAGAAATGGACCAGATGAAACGATGGCTGCTGAAGCAGAAGCAAACACAATTGTGGGAGTCCACCCATGCCACCGCCGATGCCGTATATGCATTGTTGAGCACCGGGAGCGACTGGTTACAGGGTCAGGGAGCGACAAGGATTACAGTAGGTGATCGCCTTGTGGAGTCGGAGGAGCGCGAATTGGGCACAGGTTATATCAAAGAGAGCTGGAGCGAAGCCGCGATCCTTCCTGAAATGGGCAAGGTCACGGTGACTCACCGGGGTGAGACACCTGCCTGGGGAGCCCTCTATCGGCAGTACTACGAAGATCTGGATAAAATTCGTAAAACCGACGCCTCTCTCGACATAGAGAAGCAGTTGTTTGTAGAGCAAACCGATGCATCGGGTACCCGGCTAATGCGCATCACCGATGAGAATCCCCTCTCTGTGGGAGATAAGGTGGTTGTGCGGCTGACGGTGCGCAGCGATCGCGACCTGGAGTTTGTGCAGCTGAAAGATATGCGTGCGACTGCTTTTGAACCGGTCAACCAGCTCTCAGGTATTGATTGGCAGAACGGGTTGCTTTACTACCACACATCGAAGGACGCCTCCACCAACTTCTATTTTGATCTGCTTCCCCGCGGTACGTATATCTTTGAATACGCTGTCTACGTGAACCGCAGCGGCAGTTATTCCAATGGCATCACGACCATTCAGTGCATGTATGCGCCGGAATTCACTTCACACACCGCTGGAATCAGAATTATTGTTAAATAATAAACAGAGACTAAACTAAATTGTTACTTTTGTGTCGCACATACAAGGGGAAAATTGTTCACATAACAGATATCACAATGAAGAAATTGAGTTTATTTTTTCTGCTCAGCCTGTTCGTAACCAGTGCCGCTTTAGCCCAACAGAAGCCCGGATTGGATTTTGAACGCACTGAGCATAACTTCGGCACCATCAAGGAGGAGCTGGGTTCTGTAACCACACAGTTTGAGTTTACCAACACGGGCAAAAGCCCCCTCATCATACAACGTGTGTCAGCATCGTGCGGATGTACTACGCCGAGCTATACCCGGGAGCCAGTTTTGCCGGGCAAGAAGGGCGTCATCGCTGCAAAATATTCAACCGTACGTCGCCCGGGCAACTTTAACAAGACCATCACCGTGTATACCAATGTTCCCGATACGGTGTACGTACTGACCATCAAGGGGAATGTAGTTCCCCAAAAATAATATCCATTTCCGGATTGATAATGCAAGCCGAATGAAGTATCTTTGTCTAAGACTTCATTCGGCTTTTAAATGAAACGAAACTATGGAACATCCCGAAAATAATGCCAAATACAAAGGATTGACCGTCAACAAAGGGGTAGCCCAGCCTCCGAGTGTAAATCCCTATCTAAGGAAGCGAAAAAAGGAAGAAAGTCGTTCGGTTTCGGAATTTGTGGAGGGTATCCTTTCGGGTAACAGAGTGATTCTTAGTCAGGCCGTCACTCTGGTTGAGAGTTCACGCACCGACCATCAGAAAAAAGCACAGGCTATCATAGAGCAATGCATTCCCTACTCGGGAAACTCCATTCGCGTGGGCATCACTGGTGTGCCGGGAGCAGGAAAGAGCACCTCCATTGACACTTTCGGCATGCACTTGCTCAATCAAGGACATAAGCTGGCTGTATTGGCAATTGACCCGTCAAGTGAACGGACCAAAGGAAGTATTCTGGGCGATAAGACACGCATGGAAAGACTTTCCGTACAGGAAAATGCTTTTATCAGACCCTCTCCCTCAGCTGGCTCACTGGGAGGGGTTGCACGGAAAACGCGCGAGACCATCATTCTTTGTGAAGCAGCTGGATTCGATTACATCTTTATTGAAACAGTGGGTGTAGGACAGTCTGAGACGGCTGTCCATTCGATGGTCGATTTTTTCCTGTTAATTCAGCTTGCCGGCACTGGCGATGAGCTCCAGGGAATCAAGCGGGGCATCATGGAGATGGCCGACGGCATCGTGATCAACAAGGCTGATGGTGACAATATCGAAAAGGCGAAGATGGCACAACGACAGTTGCGCAATGCCCTGCATCTCTTTCCTCTTCCTGATTCAGGATGGACACCTGAGGTGCTCGCCTATTCCGGCTACTACAACCAGGGTATCGAGGAAATATGGGATATGATTGACCGCTATGTGGCATTTGTGAAGGCAAACGGTTACTTCAGCCGCAAACGCAATGAACAAGCTAAGTACCGAATGTATGAAACCATCAATGAGTATCTTCGTGGCAACTTCTACCAAAATCCGGAGATAGTAAATCTCTTAACCCGGCTTGAGGATGATCTGCTACAATCAAGAAAGAGCTCCTATGCAGCTGCAAAAGAAGCACTCGATAAGTACGAACATTTGATCAAATAAAAAAGTAGTTTCATTTGATACAACGATTGAATTTTTTCTATAACTTTGTATCCTCACTCAAAAGGGCGCATTCTTCTAACGGTTAGGAAAATTGTTTCTCAGGCAATGAATAGCGGTTCGATTCCGCTATGCGCTACAAATCCCCCACTTTTTTCATCCAAAACCTCTTCCTTCTACCTGCCTGCAACAGGTTGAAATGTACCCCTACCCGAAAATGATCATAAATCCTGATAAAATAGCAATTTTGTGCTATTGTCCATTCTAAAATTAAATCAGACCTTTGCTTTTTTTAAATAACGGAACAATTTAAAGTGTTTCATGCTGAAAATGTGTTAGAATTTATTATTTTTGCCGTTAGATATTAAAAATCGTAACAAAAGACTCTGTAAAAAATGAAATTTCGTAAGATTGTTTTGGCTCTATCGCTGTTAGCGATAGTATCTGCTCATGCTTTAGCACAAAAGCAAAAAGGATCGTTTGCCATTGTGGTTGATTCTGCCGTAATGGCAAACTGTAACTCCTCCATCAATAAATATCTTTCCTCCGTTGAAGCCGACGGGCTGGCGACCCATATCATTGTTGACAGGTGGTCTGTACCCGATTCCATCCGCACCCGTCTGCATCAGCTCTACCTGCACGATCAGCTGGAGGGAGCCGTCTTCATCGGTGATATCCCCGTGCCGATGATCCGCGATGCGCAACATTTGGCCACTGCTTTCAAGATGGATCAACGGCGTGCATGGGATCGTTCCTCCATCCCCTCCGACCGCTTCTACGATGACTTCGACCTGCGGTTTGAATACCTTAAACAGGATTCACTGCAGTCCCTCCTGCATTACTATAGCCTTAGAGCTGAGGGAGCCCAGTCTGTGGAGAGCGAGATCTACACCGCGCGTATCAAGCCTCCCAAGTATGAAGGAAAGAGCCGCTTTGAACTGATTGATGCTTATCTGGAAAAGGCTGTAAGAGAGAAAGCCGCTGCACGCCAGATATCTCAGATCACCTATTTTGCTGGAAATGGATACAATTCCAACAGTCTGGTAGCCAGGGCCGACGAGCGACTTTCGCTCACCGGTCAGTTCTCCGTACTGGCACAAGGAATGGGCAACCTCAATTACATTGATCATACTTTTGATGAGTTCGTGAAAAGTCGGCTCATGGCTGAGTTGGAAAGGAAGGACCTGGACCTGGCCATCCTGCACCACCATGGTGCCGACGACACGCAGTACCTCAATGCCAGTCCCTATACCATCATGACCGATAAATGGCTGGAGATGGCCCGCAAATTCTTTCGTGGAAAGATCCGCAGTGCGAAAGATACAACAGCTTCCAAGCAATACTACATCGACAACTACGATGTGCCCGCATCGTGGGTGAACAATGCATTCGATCCCGAGATCATGCTGCAGGACAGTCTGAACGATGCAGCCATGGATGTCCATATCAGCGATCTGAAAGATTTTACACCGGGAGCACCCTTTGTGATGCTGGATGCCTGCTTCAATGGATCGTTCCATCTGGAGGATTACATCAGTGGCCATTATATTTTCAATCCGGGACGTACCGTGGTGGTCAAAGCCAATTCGGTGAATACCCTGCAGGATATCTGGACCAATCAGCTAATCGGCCTGCTGGAGCTGGGTGTCTCTGTGGGTAACTGGGCCAAGGAGCAGTTCACCCTGGAATCACACCTGATGGGTGACCCCACCTATCGCTATGTCAGCACTCGAAAAGAGGGTGATGACCTGAATCATGCCATTGCCCACCGCCGTGATGATCTCCGCTACTGGAAGAAATTGCTGAAGGATAAGCATCCCGAGGTGAAGGCCCTGGCCATGAAGATCTTATTTAAACAGGGCGCCCTCACACCGGAGCAATTGTATGCGATGCAGACGAGCGAGGCAACTCCCACGGTGCGATTGATGGCCTATTATCTGCTGCTCCAAAGTGACAGTGAATGGGTGGTTCCCGCCATCAAAGCAGGTTTGTACGACAACTACGAGCTGATACGCCGCTTTGCCGGAATGCACGCCGGGGAGAACCAGTCACCCCAGCTCCTTGATGACTTGATGAAGATACGCCTCTCTCCGGGTACCTCTGAACGGGTTTACTTCCAAGTAAGAGGTGCGCTGGAGCAGTATGCCGTGGCCGATGCACTGGCAGCGTTCGATAAACAGCTTGAGGGCAAAGGGGGTATCTGGTATGAGAAGATAAAAACTGAGAGAACCAACTTCGAGCGGATCCTCAAGGCCAAAGAGGAAGACATTACGCAGCTCCTCGATCCGGAGGTAGAGTCGCGCAACAAGCGATTCAACATCACTGCACTGCGCAACTCCAACCAGGTTGCCTACCTCGATACGTTGTTCCGCTTCATGAAGGAGTCGGATGACCAGAATCTCAGACAACTGCTTGCAGAAGCGTTCGGCTGGTACACCCATTCCTGGAGAAAACAGGACATCATCGACTTCTGCAAGGCACAAGCTGCCGTGGAGACCGACGAAACAGTGAAGGAGGAGCTGCTGCGCACCGTAAGACGACTGACAGATTAATTTAATTCGTTTTTGATATACATTAAAGAGCAAATAGTATGAACAGAGATTGCACGCTCAATTCAATATTTCCATCAAGGAGACTGCTGTGGTATACGACAGTCCTGCTGGGGTTGTGGATTCTATCGACGTCGCAACTACATGCGCAGGAGAACCTCTCTTCACTGAGAGGAAGGGTGGTGGAACAGAATAACCTCTCTGTGCCGGTAGAGTTTGCCACGGTTCAGCTCCTTCCCCAGGGGTCGGCGTCTACCACCAACAGCAAGGGTGAGTTTTACTTCGACCGTCTGTCACCGGGACGCATCAACCTGCGCATCGAGTTTCTGGGGATGGAACCGATTGACACGACCTTCACCCTTACTGCCGGAAGACATCAGGAGTTGACCTTTCAGATGCAAGAGAGCACCTTCCGCTTGACCGAGATTACCGTGGTTGCTAAAGAGAGCAAAGCTGGCAGAGCCACTGCCTCCACCATCTCCCGCCAGGCAATGGACCATCTGCAGACCAGTTCATTGAGCGACATCATGCAGCTGTTACCTGGAGGTATCACTTCACACGAGAGTGGACTCTCTGCGGCAAGGACGTTCAATATCCGCAGTCTGGGTGCCAATCCGCTCAATGAGGGGGTGCCAAAATCCACCGATGCTGCCAATATGAACAGCATGGGCACCGCCATCGTAATCGACGGCGCCCCGCTTTCTAACAATGCCAACCTGCAGACGCTCTCCCCCTCCATCACCGGTGGTGGCGCCTCAGTGGGAGGTGGTTCATCACCCAACTCCGGTCTGGATATCCGTACCATCTCAACCGACAACATCGAGTCGGTGGAGGTAATCAGGGGTATCCCCTCGGTGGAACATGGCGACCTCACCTCGGGTGCGGTGATCATCAAGTCGAAAGCGGGCAGGGAGCCGCTCACCATCCGTTTGAAGACCGACCCCAGTATTTATCAGGCCTCGGTGAGCAAGGGGGTGAGCCTGGGTCAGGAACGTGGTAACCTGAATGTAAGTGGCGACTATGCCCACAGCACCAAGAAAGCCACCGAAGCTTACGCCTACTATCAACGTGCCACAGCCAGGGCGCTCTATTCCAACCGTTTCAATAAACTATCCAGCACGACCTCGCTCGATTTCTCCCTTGGGCAGGATACGCGGGAGAGAAATCCCGATGACGAGCGCAGTCAGCTCGAGACAGGTGCACGCGAAATCGGCCTACGGTTCAATACCAGTGGTACCTGGAACATCAGAAAAGGATGGCTGAACAACCTGAAGTATACGCTCTCGGGCAGTTACCGCGATAAGCACTCTTACCAGAAGGAGCTGCTGGGTAACGCTTTTGCCGCCTATTCCATGTCAAACACCAATGGAGCCGTGTTGAGCAATAGACCGGGACAGAAGGTGTATGACAACGAAGGAGGTGAACTCACCCATATCCCCGCCAATGAGGCCCACCTGATTGCCACCTACCTGCCCAATGAGTATTTCAGCCGCTATGATATCTATGGTAAGGAGGTAAATCTCTTTGCCAACCTGAATGCCTCCTTCACGAAGACGATGGGAGCCGTGAACAACCGCATCCTGCTGGGAGCCAACTTCAGGAGCGACGGCAACCTGGGTGATGGAAAGGTTTATGACCCCTACAACCCCCCACATCGCAGCCTTAGCTCGGAGAACTCATCGCCCCGCCCCAGGAAGTACTCTTCCATACCGTTCATCAACCAGTTGTCGCTCTATGGAGAGGAGAACCTCGCCTGGAGCGTCGGTGAGAGGGAGCTGCTGGCACAGGCTGGACTTCGCTACGACCTGGTCAACGGCAAGAGCATTGTTACTCCCCGCACCAACTTTTCATTGGATATTGTGCCGCGTAAGTTATGGATCAGAGGAGGCTACGGGGTAACAGCCAAAGCGCCCACAGCACTCTATCTATACCCGGAAGATGCCTACTTCGACTTGGTACATTTCAACACCCTCAACGCCAGCTCGGTGCCTGAAAATGAACAGCTCTTGCTCGCTTCCACGAAGATCTTCAACACCCAGAACAGGGAGTTGAAGATGGCTGCCAACCAAAAGGCGGAGGTCGGTATCGACCTGATGGTAAACAGAATGCGCTTCTCGGTAACGGCCTACAACGAGCAGCTGAAGAATGGCTACAACCTGGCTACCACCATCGATTCCTACCATTTGCTGGACTACATCATCTACGAGGCGGCGGCACAGAACCCAGGTGGAATACCCACTCTCAAGGAGAAAGAACAGCACAATATCTTTGTTTCCCACGCTACCCCCACCAATAACGGGCGGTCACACAATAGGGGTGTGGAGTTCGATTTCGACTTTGGCAGGATCCATGCTATCCGTACTTCCTTCGTGCTGAACGGTGCCTATATGCGATCCACCGACTGGAGCGACGGGCACAGCTTCAGCAACCAGAAGAACCTGAATGAGCTGGAGCGGAACGTCGGTATTTACGAGAAGGGCAAGGAGAAACTGGAAAGAGAACGTCTCACCACCACCCTGCGAGCTACCCATAACATCCCTTCCATCGGTTTTGTACTGACCACCACCGCACAGGTGAGCTGGATGAACAAGTACTGGACCAGCTACGGCAACGACACTACTTTTGTCTCCTATATCTCCCGTGAAGATGGATTGGTGAAGCCGTTCAACAACGCATGGAAGGATGATCCCGAGTTTGCCTATCTCTTCGAAACAAGGAGTCCCACCCGTTTTATCGCGGAATCCTACTTTCCGGTGCTGCTGATCAATTTTCACCTGACCAAGGAGATCGGTGAGAACCTGAAAGCATCGTTCTACGCCAACAACATGTTCAACAGCAGGCCACTCTATGAGAGCAAAAGAACCTCCGGTTCATTTACACGACTCAACATACCGATGACTTTTGGTTTTGAGCTTGCGCTACAGTTGAAATAGATGCAAAAGAATACAATGCTTATTATACCCATCGTTCAATAACAAAAATCATATGAAGCATAAAATGATACGATATATCTTACTCCTCCCGTGGATGCTGGCGGTGCTCTCCTGTGAGCAGTTCCGGAGTGTCTCCGGTATGGAAGAGATGGTTCCGCTGCGTGCCACCGTGAAAGTGAATCTCAATCTGGGTACGGCACCGCTGCCCGATCAACTGCAGGTGAAGCTGGTCAATTTTGCCGAGCGCTACGAGCTGACCACCACCATGTCGCCCAATGAGCCCATCACGATGAACAACATCATCCCCGGCGTCTACACCATCACGGTGAGTGCGGAGAAGAGCGAGGATGGGTTCACCTACAATTACAATGGTAACGCGGTGAATGTGGGAATCGTCAATGATCAGGAGGAGATCACCGTGGATGTGGGTGCCGCCAAGGCGGGAGCACTCCTCTTCAAGGAGGTCTACTACAGCGGATCGAGAACCCCTACCGGAGGTTCCTATTTCCGGGATCAGTTCTATGAAATCTACAATAACAGCGACCTCGAGCAGAATGTCCGCGGGCTTGCCATTGCCATTATCAACCCTCAAACAGCCACCGCCAATCTGCCTGTATGGCCGGGAGAGGATGCCGACCAGTATGTCTATGCCCTGCAGATATGGCAGGTACCCGATACCGCCGATTACCCCCTGCAGCCGGGTGAGTCGATCATCATCGCCCAGATGGCCGATGACCATACGAAAACCAACCTCAACCCCACAGCACCGGTCAACCTGCTGAGTGCCGAGTTCGAGACACTGGTCAGAACCACCTCGCTGATTCAGGATAATCCTGCCATCAACATGAAGATGGCATTCTGGCCATCACCTACACCACAGTGGTTGACCACCGTTTTTGGAGGTGCTTTTGTCCTGTTCGTTCCCTCGGAGCCGATCGATCCCAACAGTTCCACCGAAGTCGTGAGTCCCGTGGGTACATCGACGAAGAACTATCGGATTCCAATCGAATCGGTTGTGGACGCACTGGAGAACGTGGGGAATCCCAACCAGATGGAGCTGAAACGGATGCCGGCGGTACTGGATGCCGGAGCTGCCACGGTGAACGGTACTTATGTGGCCAAGAGTGTAGCCAGGAAGGTGAAGGAGACGCTCCCCGGTGGCAGGGTGATCCTGCAGGACACCAACAACAGCACCGATGATTTCGAGGTGATGGATCCCCCGCAAATCAGGAGATACAATGCAGAGGCACCCTCCTGGAATAGTTGGAAATAGCGATAAAGAGGAACAATTATGAACAGCATATATAAACAATCTATCAAAGGGCTGCTGCTGACGGTTATAGCCCTTCAGTTGATGGCCTACGCCACGGCACAGGAGGCGAGGTCGCTCGCTACTCCCCTCACCATTGAGCTGCGTAAAGCACGTGCCACCTGGTTTGAGAGTGACAACGGTGCGGGAGTAGGTCTGGATAGCCTAAAGAGCTATGGCTCGCTGGAGCTCTGTTATCGGATAACCGACGGAGATTTTAAAAGAGTCCAGCAGGGAGAAAAGGAACAACAGCTCGATGTGGAGACAGAGGGTGGACAACAGCTGGGCAGTGCCTATGCCTGGGGCCGCTTTTCCTACACCAACGAAACCGTCCGCAATGCCCGGTTCAACACGGCGATGCTCGATCCCTACCGGGGAGTACCTTATTATCCGGTCGATCCCAACCTGAGTGACTGGAAAAAACAACATTACAACCTGCAAATGAAGGTTTCGTCGCAGCCGATTTACGAACATTATCTCCTGGGTATACAGGCAGAATACAAGGCTGAGACAGGCGCCAAGCAGGTGGACCCCCGTTCGGAGCTTTATCTATACTCCATCCATGTGAAGCCGGGTATTGCGGCCATCTTCGGATCGCATCGTCTGGGTCTGAATCTGGCATACGAACACATGATACAGGAGACCCGCGGTCACAGCAATAGCGATGACCAGGTAAACCAGAATGTGTTTGTGTTGCGGGGATTGGGTAACCACTATACCGCCGTAATCGGTGGCCTGCAGTCGCTGGGTAGTTTCGTTTACGATGCCAACAAAGTGGGTGCCGGCTTACAGTATGCCTGGCAACAGCATGACCTTCGTCTCTTTGCAGAAGGGGGATACAACTATCGCGTGGAAGAGGCGGTGAGAGACATCACCAAGCCCCGGAAGGAGGGAACCCTCCGCCAGCAGTCACTCTATGCACATGCGGCAGTGCTGCACGAAGGGGTGAACCTGAACAGGGTGGATCTCTCACTGCAGCGTGACCTCACCCAGGGAATCGAGTTCGTGCAGGTGCTGGACAACACCTATGAGGTGCAGCAATGGGTCGATCTCTACAGCAGCATCCGTTCCACATACCGGCGCGATACCTACCGCTTGTCGTACGACTTCTTCCGCAACGCAGCACAGGAGTACAGCTGGAAAGCGGGCCTCCATGCGCTATACACGGTGACGGACGACAGCTATATCATGCCGGCCTCCCACCTGAAGATACAGGATCTCTGCCTGGGGGCAGATGCAAAGCTTAACCTTCCCACAAGAGGGAACTCCCGTTGGGTGTTGGGTGCCGACCTCATCCGGAAAGTGAACCAGAAAGGGGACTATCACTACGGTGGTGCCGACCCCGAGTCAATTGTCATCACTCAGTTTATGAATCCCGAAGTGGCCTATCTGATGCAGGACTATTACAAGCTGGGAGGCAGTATCAGCTATTTTGCAGCTCTCCCTTCCCGGAAGAGCGGTGCCTATCTGAAGCTTACAGCAGACTATTACAAACCAACCGAAGGTGACGACGCAAGGTTGATCACTCGACTGGGGATGGGGCTTACCTTTTAAATAAAACCTACAAATAATGGTTCAAAAATATATTTTACTGACAACTTTCACCCTGCTTCTCTCCTTCATGGTGACAGCTGCCGGTAAGGGGTTTGCCATCGTGGTGGACGGGGAGAGCTACGCCGCCTGTAAGGCCGAGATTGATGGGTATCGCAACCTGCTGGAGCAGGAGGGATTCACACCGGTGATTCTCTCCCGGGAGTGGCAACAGCCCGAGGAAGTGAGGGCGGAGCTACTGAAATTGTATCAGCAGCATGCCCTGGAGGGAGCCATCTTTATTGGTCAGATTCCCATTCCGATGATCCGTGATGCCCAGCATCTCACCTCAGCCTTCAAGATGGATCAGGAACGCTTTCCCCGGCGCGACTCCTCGGTGCCTTCCGATCGGTTTTACGATGATTTCGACCTCCGGTTCGACTACCTGGGAGCGGAGAAAGAAGAGTCGCTGCTGCACTATTATTCGTTGCGGGGCGACTCACCGCAATTCATCCAGAGCGACATCTATACTGCCAGGCTCAAGCCTACCCGTGAAGGAGTAGAGGGGTACCGGCAGATAAGGAACTATCTGATGAAGTTGCTGGAAGAACGAAAACGTGAGAATCCCCTCGATGTGATCACTTCTTATACGGGTGAAGGATCGTTCTCCAACAGCATGACCGCCTGGCGAGATCAGGCTTATCTTTTGCGGGAGCATTTTCCACAGGCGCATAAAGATAAAAACAGCGTGAAGTCGCTTCTATTCTCGATGTATCCCTATATGAAGGATCTGGTGGTCAATGAACTCCGACGGAAGCAGATGGACCTGATGCTCTTTCATGAACATGGTACCCCCGACAGGCAGTATCTTACCGCTACACCCTATAGCAGCAGCGCTGCCGAGTACAGCGATGCGGCTAAGCGTGCTTTCCGCCGATCGCTCTTGAGAACGAATGACCCCGGAAAGAGAGAGGAGATGATGCAGGAGTGGAAAAGCCATTACAGGATTGACTCCACATGGTTTGAGGGTGCATTCAGTCGGGAACATGCCGTGAAGGACTCGCTGGATGATCTACGTACAGGAATTGTGCTGGAGGATCTGCCTCATATTGCTCCCAATGCGAGGGTGGTGATCTTTGATGCCTGCTATAACGGCGACTTTCGCGAAGATCAATACATTGCGGGAGCCTATATTTTTGCCGATGGTCAGACACTGGTGACTTTGGGAAATAGTGTGAACGTGCTACAGGATAAAAGCTCTACCGACCTGATTGGTATGCTGGGGCTGGGATTTAGCGTGGGAGAGTGGGCGCGGGAGGTCAATATACTCGAGTCCCATATTTTTGGAGACCCCACGTTTCGTTTTTCCGGTTCTGCCCCTACAGCCATTGACCTGCACTCCACGGAAGTTGCCTACTGGCTCTCGGTATATGATCAGGAAGTACACCCCGACCTGAAAGGGCTTGCCCTGCGCAGGTTGTTCCAGCTGGAGTATGAGGCGCTACCCCAATTATTGACCAAAGTGTACCACACTTCACCTTGGTATGCAGTCCGGCTGCAGGTGTATCATCTGCTGCAACATTACGATGGTGATTATTTCACAGACTTACTGAAAGATGCCATTGATGATCCTTATGAATTCATACGCCGCAAGTCGGTTTACTCCATGGGAAAAGTGGGTGCTGACCAGTTCATTCCATCTCTGGCTGAGGTTTATCTTCATGATTATCTCGATGAAAGGGTTCATTTCAATGTCACTTTTACTTTCGACATGATGGACACGGACAAGTTTGAAAACGAGGTACAACGACAGTTGGATGCAAACGTTTCTTATCAGGATAAAGCGTCATTCTGGAACGATTTCAAAAGCCGGATCGACTCCCGAAAGCGGATAGAGGCCATGACGGACCATGCGACCGACAGGCAACAACCGCTGAAAGCAAGGCTCAGTGCTGCGCGCATGCTCCGCAACAACACTTACCATCAACATGTGGATGACTATCTGCAGGTGGTTGCTGATGAGAGCGAGGATGAAGCACTGCGCATTTTACTTGCCGAAGCGATGGGCTGGTTCACCCACTCCTATCAGAGAGAAAAGATTGTGGATCGCTTCACGCAGATAGCTTCCCAGCCTCAAACTACCGATCGCTTGCGCGATGAGCTGCATAAAAGCATCGGCCGAATCAAACACTACATGAGATAGTTGCCGCTATCGGAAAAAATATAAAAATCCTATGTATAAATATAAATTGTGCATGTTACTCGTCGGACTGTTGTGCTGCTCTACATTTCTGTCGGCAGCCAGCAGGATTATACCGGCGCAAGGAAAGTTCGACAGTCGTTTTCTGATTGTAATCGACACGAAGAGTTTCGACCGTGCATCGGCAGAGGTGCTTGCTTACAAGCAGGTTCTCGCAGAGGAAGGGTTGGGGGCGGAGGTGATGATTGGAGACTGGGAAAGCCCCGCAACACTGCGGGAAGAGATCCGGAAATACTACCGGAAGAAACCGGTCATGGAAGGTGCTGTTTTTATCGGTGATATCCCTGTGGTGCGGGTACGTAATTTTCAACACGCTACCACTGCATTCAAGATGAACGAGAAGGAGTTTCCCATCAAGGAGTCGTCCGTTACCAGCGACCGCTATTACGATGACCTGGATCTGGAGTTTGAGTTTATACAGGTGGATGAGAAGAACCCCCGTCATTTCTATTACAAGCTGAAGGAGCATTCGACACAGGTGATCGAGAGTGACTTCTATTCCGCCAGGATGTTACCCCCTTCCGATATGGGAGAGGATGTGTATGATTTGCTGAAACGATATCTGAAGAAGGTGGTGGAGGCTCACAGAGAGGTGAATTATGCCGATCACATCAAGTTCTTTAACGGTCACGGTTATAATTCTGACTGCCTTACTGCCTGGCAGAATCAACAGTATGCCATCAGGGAGCAGTTTCCCGAAGCCTTTCGTTCCGCCAGGGGAAACGGTTTTTATAATTTCCGACAAGATCCCTTCATGAAGTACAAGCTTTTTGAACGGTTGCAATTGCCAGAAACCGATCTTTTTGTCTTTCATGAACATGGCGCTTTCGATACCCAGTATATCAATGGGAGTTACCAGGCGCCCAATCTGATTGCGATGAACCGGGAGGCGTCATCCGGGGTGAACAGGAAAGGATCATATGACCCGTTGGAAGCACTTTCCATCTCCCTGCGTAACAGATACCGGCGACTTAGAGGCGAAAAACGGGAGGAATTTGCAGCAAGCTCAATCAAGGAGTATCAACTCCTCCCCACGTTTTATGATCCGGCTTTGATGGACAGTACGAGGAGGAACGATTCGATATTTGATGCGGATGTCAATATTGTACTTAAAGATCTGAAGAACCTGAAACCCCAACCCCGGATAACCATCTTCGATGCCTGTTACAACGGTTCTTTTCATCAACCGGGATATGTAGCCGGCTATCATCTCTTTACCGATGGCAGGACGGTGGTGACACAGGGGAACAGCGTGAATGTGTTGCAAGATAAATGGTCAATGGAACTGATCGGTATGCTTGCCGAAGGAGCGCGCATCGGATTTTGGCAGAAAGAGATACAAACGCTGGAGGTCCATCTGATGGGTGATCCCACTTATCGCCTCACACCCGGGACTGCGAAGGAGGATCGCGCTGCCGCAGCTGCTGACCACTTGAACAGAGATCTGGCGTTGAACCGGAATAAAACGAGCGTGTGGCGTGCTTATCTTGCGAGTGACAACCCCAACCATCAGAGCATCGCCCTGAAGATGCTCTCTCATCGTCCTTCGGCCGGTTATCCGGAGCTGTTGCTGCACTATCTCAAGGAGAGTCCCCATCACAGCGTGCGGATGCAGGCACTGCAGCGCATCCTTTACACCACCGGAAAGTATACGGCAGAGGCGTTGTTGCTGGCACTAAATGATCCCTATGAGTTAATCCGCAGAAACGGTGCCCGCTTTGCCGGTTACGCGGGTGATGAAAGACTGATTGAACCCCTGGTACACGCCACACTCTTTTCTGATGAGAGCCAGCGGGTGCAATATGCTGCACAGAATTCGTTGCCGATGTTTGATGTGGATAAGGTGAACAGCGAGATTGAACGACAGGTCAAGGCTTCCAGCCTGCAAGGTCAGAAGGAGGTTACTGAAAAGCTTAGTACCTATTTCAGCAGGCAAAAAAACAGATACGACGGTTACCTGACCACCATGCAGGACAAAACGGGAGCATCATCCGACCGTATCTCCGCCATTCGTTTCCTGCGTAACTACAACAACCACCAGCAGGTGCCTGCGCTGCTGGAGATTCTCAATGATCAGACCGATGATACTGAGGTGAGGGTGGTGCTGGCCGAAGCGCTGGGCTGGTTCCGCTGGAGCGTGCACAAGGAGACAATCGTAGAAGCGTTGCAGGCAGTCCGGAAAGATAAACAGACCCCACAGGAACTGCGGGATGAGATTGAACAGTCGCTGATCAGGTTATAGCCCAGACCTGATCGCGGCTACTCTTCGCTGCCGATGCGTCCTTGTTCTGAACTGTTTGCGGTGGAGGCACGTCGTATTTTTGCGGAACGGTTTCCCCAGTTGAAGGTGTAGCTGACTCTTGCCATCACGGTAAAGGTGCTGGAAAGACCTCTCTGTTTTTGAGAATAATCATTGAAGAAAGAATCGGAGCGTTGGCCGCCGATCATATTAAAAATATCCCCAAACATAAGCGATGTCGTTAATCTTCTGTTCATAAGCAGTTTATTGATCACGACATTGCTGTACACAGATGCATGGTATTTGGTGTACAATGTCCTACGGGGTGGAGAGTACCTCAGATCTGCCATCACGTTGATATCGTAAGGCAGCCGGAATGTACCGGAGAAGCCAGTATCCCATGAAGCGTTTTGTTCGTGATGCTCTTCAAATTGCTCCTCATAGAGTGCATAACTTCCGATCAGTCTCAGTTGTCCCCAAGATCCGAACCGGATGGGATACTCCATATACATATCAAGACTTCTACTTTTCATGCCGTTCTCCGGACGGGTATGGATGATATCGGTCTCCGGATAGACAACACCCAGATAAAGAGTCCGATTTCTGGAAGTAGAGTAGGAAATATTCACCAGGAACCGGTCGAACAACGTGAGCCTCGATGTGTATAAGTTCGAATAGAAGGGTTTGAGTAACGGATTCCCGGTGGTGTAACTGTACTCATTCTGCTGGATAAGCAACGGGTTGAGCGATTGCATGGAAGGTCTCCCGATGGAGCGGTTGTACTGCAGGGTGACCCGGTGCCCCTTCTCCTTGTGGAGGTTGTAATGGATCGCTACCTCGGGGAATAGGTCGGTATAACGCTGATCCCGGTTATTTTCGGGATTAATTGCCGAGTGTGGGGAGATGACGGCATGCTCCAACCGAACCCCCACATTGGCATTGAAAGCACCGAAGGTGCATGCATATTTGGAAAACAGGGCATACACCTGTTCGCTGTAGTCATACCGGTCGATATAGCTTGCCATCTCATCTTCTATCCCATTCTCGAGCAACAGGTTGTCGAGATTGCTTTGGGTGATTAGGTCGGTATATTTTATGCCCGCCGTCAGTTTGTCCTTCTCCCCGAGTGTTTTTTCCCAGTTAACCGCCATTGTGTGGATCAGGTTGTTTTCATTGTTCCGGTTCTTATACTGCATACTGTCTCCGCTGATATATGCATAGTCATTTTCCTGGTTCTTCTCTCCTTCATACTGCAGTCTGTCTGCCGCGAAGACCAGTGTACTCTTCTCGTTGAAAAGGTGGGTATAGTTCAGTGAAAGGTTATAGATTTTTGTCTTGTTGTTGTCACGAGAAAGTCCTGATGTGGTTTGCTCGAAATCAGTTGCGCCGGATTCCCATTGCCGGGTGTCGGTAATGTTTCGGGAATGATTTCGTCGTGAACGGAAAGAGCCTTCCACCGTAACCAGATTGCGTTCATCGAAATCATATCCTATTCCCATGGTGGAGTGCATATTTCCCGGCACATACCGTTTCGATGAGGATGCGGTCGACAATCTTCTACCTGAGTCATGAAAAGAGTTTTCCAGGCTTTGCGATGAGAGGGCGTTTCCTTTGACAAATGATCCGGTCAGGTAGGTGGACCACCTGCCGGTTCGCCAGCGTGCATTGATATTCGTTGTGTTATAATGTATGTAGCTGTTGTGGTTGGAGCTGTGTCCAGCGGTGAACATGCCACCGTCATCCGCTTTCACGGTGGTTATCTTGATGATGGATGAGCCCGCCGAAGCGGCATCCTCCTCCACGCCACCGGCGGCAACCACCTCCATCCGCCTTACGTTGCGCCCGTTGAAGTTGCGCAGGTACTGCATCAGCTCCGTGCCCTGCATTCGCACCTCCCGTCCGTCCACGTACACTTTGGATACCCTTTTGCCATACAGGCTGATCTCATCGCGCACCACATTGGTACCCGGCGTAACCAGCAGGATCTGGTCCAGGTCGTAATTTTTATAAAAGGGATTGGCTGATATTTCGGCAATATAACCACCCGCATGATAAGTGATGCTTTTGGCTGTGATCACCACCTCGTCCATCAGTTGGCTGTCTTCGGCCAGCAGGATATCAGGAAGGATCACATGCCCGTCGAGCTGTACCGAAGCTTCCTGTTTCAGGAAACCGATATAGGAGATATCCATGAAATAGTTGCCCAAGGGAACGGCAACAGAAAACTTACCCTCCTCATCGGTCGATCCACCATATACCCTGGTGGTGTCGTCACTACTGACCAGTCGGATGTTGGCATAGGGCAACGCTTCATTTCCGGTTGTTTTCACCACTCCCGAGATACGCGCTGTCTGCTGGGCATGGGCAGAGAGAGGGAGCAACAATAAAAACAGCAGGGGCAGTATGTGTGTGCGATTCATACATAGAAATTTACGCATAGGGTGCAAATATATGAATATGATGTTAAAATGCAAAAAAAAATGAATTTAACGATTATTTTTTTGTATGCGGTGCGTTTTTTGTTTTCCAGGCGGGTAAAATAAACAAAGAGGCTGTCTCATCATAAAACATGAGATGATACTTCGCTGGTATCCCTCCCTTATCCCTCCGTTACCCCTCCGTTATCCCTCCGTATATGTATAAGGAGATAGCGACCCAATACCCGTCCATTACCCGTGCAAGAAGCTATTACTTTTGTATTTCAGTTTGCCGTAGGAGAGTCCCAAATTCTGGTGCCCTTGACTGTGGTGCTTCAACTCCTGCCCGGAGAGTAACTTCTTTTAAAAAGAGAGCCTGTCTCAATTTTGAGACAGGCTCCTTTGCTTTTTCTTATAAATTACAGGATTCCGGGATTCCGGACGCTTCGCTTATGCCATGTTGTGGAATACGTTCTGCACATCCTCGTCTTCTTCGAACTTGTCGAGTAACTTTTCGATCTGGGCCTTTTGTTCCTCATTTAGTTCCTTTGTGTCGTTCGGTATGCGTTCAAATTCGGCAGACTGAATCTCAAAACCGTTTTCCTCGAGGTAGGACTGGATATCGGAATAGGATTTGAAATCACCGTAGAGCAGGATTTCCCCTTCATCCGGCACCACTTCATCCACCCCGTAGTCGATCAGTTCCAGTTCCAGATCTTCGAGTGATACGCCTTCTTTCTCCGCGATTCGGAATACACATTTGTGATCAAAGAGAAACTCAAGGCTGCCCGATGTTCCCAATGAACCACCATGCTTGTTAAAGTAGCTGCGCACGTTGGCCACGGTGCGGGTGGGGTTGTCGGTAGCCGTCTCCACGACGATGGCGATGCCGTATGGCCCGTATCCTTCGTAGACCATTTCCTTGTAGTCCGATACATCCTTGTCGGTGGCCTTCTTGATGGCCCGTTCGACATTTTCCTTCGGCATATTCTCCTTCTTGGCTTGTTGCTCCAGCACACGCAGCCGAGGGTTGGTAGAGGGGTCGGGACCACCCTCACGGACGGCAATGGTGATCTGTTTACCCAGCTTGGTGAAAACGCGGGCCATATTGCCCCATCGTTTCAATTTGGTTGCTTTCCTATATTCAAATGCTCTTCCCATATGATTACAATTCTGATCCGAAGTCTTTATGACAGGCTCAACAGATCTGTTTTAAGTTTTATTATTTACATCATTACATTATCATCACATCATCACATCTGCACATCAATTTATCTTAACTGTGCCCCCAGCTCCTTTTCCAGATTCAGTCTGATTTTTTGCATCACAGCATCGATCTGTTTGTCGTTCAGCGTTTTTTCTTCATCTTGCAAGAGAAAGTTCACCGCATAAGACTTCTTTCCCTCGGGCAGGTTCTTTCCTTCATATACATCGAAAAGGGTCACTCCCTTGAGCAGTTTCTTTTCTGACTGGAAGGAGATCTGTTCGATTTGTGCGAAGGTGATTTCTTTGTCGATCAGCAGTGCCAGGTCTCTGCTAACAGCCGGGAATCTGCTTATTTCTGTGAACTGTACCGAATGTTTCTCCGTCTCTTTCATCAGCCCATCCCAGTTCATTTCAGCAAAATATACCGGTGTATCGATATCAAACAGTTGGCTGATTTTAGGTGAGACGATGCCGAAGCTGCCGATTGCTTTTTTGTTTGTGCGGATGGTCATGGCGGTGGAATAGAGATCACTCTGTAACGGTTCAAGCAGGATTTGATTTCTGCCGGTACCCAATCTTTTAAGGATATTCTCCAGATGTGCTTTCAGTTCGAAGACCGAGCTTTGTTCTTCAGCCGTAGCCCAATTCTTGTGGGTGCGTTTGCCGCAGATCCATAACCCGATGCGCGTTTCCTCGGCATATTCGGCAAGTATTTTGTCTTCTCTTTTTTTGTCTGCGTCGTAACGGTAGCAGTTCCCGAATTCGTAAAAGCGGAGGTCGCCCTGCTTGCGGTTGCGATTGTAGGCAATGCTTTCGAGTCCACCAAAAAGCAGCGTCTGGCGCATCACGCTCAGGTCGTTGCTCAACGGGTTCACGAGCGACACACAGTTTATTGCAGGATAACTCTCCAGTCCTTCGTAATATGACTTTTTCGTGAGTGAGTTGTTCATAATCTCACCGAAGCCGTTGGCTGAAAGCTGCTCAGAGATGAGTGTCTGCAGCTTGTGCTTGCGGTCGGTCGGTGTCTGATAGGAGAGGTTTGCTTTCAGTGCATCGCTGATCTCAACGTTGTTGTATCCGTAGATGCGAAGGATATCTTCGATTACATCCACATCACGGGTCACGTCCACACGATATGTAGGGATGCGCAGTGTAAGCTCCTCCTCATTTTCGTGTGTAACATCGATTTCCAGGCTGTGTAAAATATTTTTGATGGTCTCCCGGGGGATGACCTTCCCGATCAATGCATTTGTCTTTTTATAAGAGAGTGTCACTTCCTGCGGTACAACCGGTTCAGGATAGATGTCTTGAATCTCACCTTCAATTTCGCCGCCAGCCAGTTCTTTCACCAGCAGTGCTGCCCTTTTGAGTACATATACCGTGTTGTTCGGATCGGCGCCCCTTTCGAAGCGAAAGGAGGAGTCGGTATTCAGTCCGTGTCTGCGTGCGGTCTTACGTACCCAGGTAGGATGAAAGTAGGCCGATTCCAGAAAGAGGTCTTTGGTATTCTCGGTCACACCCGAATGGAGCCCGCCGAAAACACCAGCAATGCACATTCCCTCTTCGGCATTGCAGATCATCAGGTCACGGTCGCTCAGCGTACGTTCCTGTTCATCGAGGGTGATAAACTTCGTTCCTTCGGGCTGGGTGCGTACCACTACTTTGTTTCCTTTGATGTGAGCCGCATCGAACGCATGCATGGGGTGTCCGGTTTCGTGCAGCACAAAGTTGGTGATGTCCACAATGTTGTTGATGGGACGTAGACCGATGAGCAACAGTTTATTTTTTAGCCAGTCGGGGCTCTCCTTCACGGTGACAC
This sequence comes from uncultured Proteiniphilum sp., assembly GCA_964602395.1. Lineage (GTDB taxonomy): Bacteria > Bacteroidota > Bacteroidia > Bacteroidales > Dysgonomonadaceae > Proteiniphilum. The sequence continues at coordinate 62,297 of CAZRRC010000002.1, forward strand.
CCCGGATGGTGAGGCCTGAGTAGCGGGGACAGGCTTCCTGGTTTTCCACCACCACCTCGATGCCACCCTCTTTTTTGTCGATGGCAAACGTGTCGACCGATGGTTTGGTCAGTTTACAGGGCTTACCGGCCTGCAAAAGCTGGGCTGCCAGGTCACGTGCTACACCGTAGTGAGAGGCCGCATCCACTCTGTTGGGCGTGATATCTACCTCCAGCACATAATCGCTTTTCACGTTGTAATAATCCTTCGCAAGTGTACCCACCGGTGCATTCTCGGGAAGCACGATGATGCCATCGTGGGAGGTTCCCATGCCAATTTCATCTTCGGCACAGATCATACCCAGCGACTCTTCACCCCTTATTTTTGAACGTTTGATGGTAAACTCTTCGTTCCCGGCGTAGAGCTTGGTACCCACTGGGGCTACCACCACCTTCTGCCCGGCAGCCACGTTGGGAGCACCGCACACAATATTCAGCGGGTTGCCTCCATCGCCTATATCGACGGTGGTCAGATGCAGGTGATCGGAGTTAGGATGATCAACGCAGGTAAGCACTTCCCCGATGACCAAACCTTCGAGTCCTCCTTTGATGGTTTGTATCTCCTCTACACTCCCTGTTTCCAGACCGATGGAAGTGAGGGCGTCGGCAGTTTCCTGCGGCGATAATTCAAAGTGCAGATACTCTTTGAGCCAGTTATAAGAAATATTCATTATGATAAGATTGAATCTGAATGATCAGACAGAAATGAAACTGGTGAGATTGGGCTAAAAAAAGACCTCAGATCAGGAAAACCAGTCTCAGGCAATCTGTTTTGGACCGGCAAAAAACTCCGGTTTTCTGCAGACGATGCTGTTCTGTTTGAAATTGAGGCCAAAATTACAAAAAAATGCTGAGAATACGCAGTATAACTTCTAATTTCCGTACTACAGTGGTGTTGAAAGCTTGCGGTATTCATTTTTATTTCATTACCTTTGAAGATCTTCATCACGATTAAAATTAATACCACAGGGAATGAATAAGCTTATTCACACCATCTTGTTGTTCATCTCATTATCCATGTCTCTTTTTTTTATGGGTTGCGAAGATGACAGAACCAATGAAAAGCAAGATTATTTTTTAAGTTTCCAGATCAAAGCATCGACAAACCCCACACTAATCAGCAAAGATATCGTTGGAAGAATCGAGGGTCGCAAGATTACACTCGAGGTGCCGGAGCATTTAAATCCGAGCCACCTCATTGCCACTTTCGATCATTTGGGCGAAGATGTGTATGTGGGTGAGAAATTACAGATTCCAGGTAAAACACCCAATGATTTCACCCATCCTCTGGTATATACTGTCACCACAAAAGGTGGCTCCAGAATTGACTATGCCATCGAGATCATCACAGTGGATGATACCGGAAATACATTTGTCTCGTTTCGCTTTCTCAAAGAAAATAATCCACTGCTGGCGCAGGATTATTCGGGTGTCATCACAGGAGACAAGATCGAGCTCACGCTAACCTCGGTTACCCGGAACCTTGTTGCAACTTTCGAAACAGACGCGGCCGAAGTGCTCGTGGATGGTGTAGCACAGAAGAACAGCGTCTCCATGAACGATTTCTCGAAGAGCGTCACATACACCCTTATTTCAGAAAAAGGGGTGAAAAACAGTTACACGGTATCCGTCACCTGGAGTTCACCCATTCCGCATTTTATCATCAATACCGATCAGCATGCAAAAATTGAGTCTAAAGAGGAGTACCTCTATGCCGATCTTACGATCACAGCGAATGGGTGGGGCAGTGACTACGCTGGCAGAACCCGCATCAGGGGGAGGGGAAACTCCACCTGGGGCCTTCCCAAGAAACCTTACCGGTTAAAGTTGGATGAAGATGTATCCATGCTGAACCTTGCAGCGGAGAAAGACTGGGTTTTGCTGGCCAACTTTATCGATCCCTCCCTTATGTTAAACGCGGTGGCTTTTAAGATTGGGGAGATGCTGGAAATGAAATATACCAACCATGCTATCCCTGTGGATGTGACCATCAACGGAGTTTATGCTGGTAACTACATACTGACCGAACAGGTTGAACGATCAAAAAGTCGGGTCGATATCCACAAGAAGAATGGAGTGCTGCTGGAGTTGGATATCAATTACGACGAAGATTACAAATTTATATCCAACAATTACAACCTTCCAGTGATGATCAAGGATCCTGACCTGAACGATTTTGAGGGGACGGAGAAGGGGGAGCTTTTTCAGAAAATCAAGAGTGACTTTCATCAGTTTGAAGATGAAGTCGCTTCGGTACTTTACCCCAACAGTAAATACAAGGATTATATTGATGTGGAGTCGCTGGTGAAGTATCTGATTACCTATAACCTCACACAAAACATGGAGATCAACCATCCCAAAAGCACCTACATGTATAAGGACGAGGAAGGAAAGTATTTCATGGGACCCATCTGGGATTTCGATTGGGCTTTCGATTACGAAGGTACCGGGATACACTTTGGTAATCTGAACAAAGTCTTGTTCCGTCGCCTTGGCTCCAGTTCAACAGGCTACACCTTCTTCAGCCGTTTCATGGAGGATCCGGAGATCAAAGCGTTGTACAAAGCCACCTGGCAGAAGTTTCGAGCGGAGAAGATGGCGTTATTGCTGACCTATATCGACTTTTATGCGGCACACATCACCGACTCCCAGAAGAAAGACTACCAAGCCTGGAAGCAAGCGCCCAATTATCCTGGAACTACCAATTATCCCTACAAGATCAATCAGTTAAAGAGCTGGCTCGAAGGAAGAGCGAACTATATCGATTCCTACGTGAACAGTTTGTAACATGCCATGCGAGAATTAGGGTGTAAATCGAAACAGCCCCAGAGGGCTGAGGAACTGAGCTGCTGGTAAATCATGTAAAAAAAGCGGGGGTGGGTTCAAAAAGATGACCCACCCCCGTCGGTTTTTTATGACCTTATTTACTTCGGAATCAATATCCCCTGATGGCTTTCACACCCGGGAGCACTTTCCCTTCGATCATCTCGAGGAGGGCACCACCGCCGGTGGAGACGTAGGATACCTTGTCGGCATGGCCGAACTTGTTCACACAGGCTACCGAGTCGCCACCTCCCACGAGGGAGAAAGCACCCTTTTGGGTCGCTGCCACAATGGCATCCGATACCGCACGTGAGCCAGTGGCAAAGTTGTCAAATTCAAACACGCCCACGGGTCCATTCCAAAGGATGGTCTTTGAGTTTTTGATCACCTCGGTGAATGTCTTTTCAGATTCGGGGCCGATGTCGAGGCCTTCCCATCCGTCGGCAATTTCTTTCACGGAAGTAAAGGCGGTGTTGGCATCGTTGCTGAAGCTGTCGGCAATCTTGGCATCTGTCGCCAGTACCAGGTTCACCCCTTTTTCTTTGGCCATCTCCACAATCTCTTTTGCCAGATCGAGCTTGTCGTCTTCCACGATGGAATTGCCTATTTTACCACCAAATGCTTTCGCAAAAGTATAGGTCATTCCGCCTGCAAGAATCAGGTTATCGACCTTGTCGAGCAGGTTCTGGATGATCTCAATTTTGGTAGAAACCTTCGATCCTCCCATGATAGCGGTGAAGGGACGTTCAGTTTCTTTCATTACCTTTTCTACTGCTGTGATCTCATTTTGCAGGAGGTAGCCAAAAAGCTTGTGATTGGCATCGAAATAGTCGGCAATCAGCGCGGTAGAGGCATGTGCACGGTGAGCAGTTCCGAATGCATCGTTCACATACACATCGGCATAAGATGCCAGTTTTTTTGTAAATTCTTTTTGTGAATCTTTCACCGCTTTTTTTGCAGCAGCCATTTCCTCTGCCGAAGCTTCTTCCGAAAGTCCACGGGGCTTACCCTCTTCCTCGGCGTAAAAGCGAAGGTTCTCCAGCAACAGGGCTTCTCCCGGACGTAAGGCTGCAGCCTTTGCTTCTGTCTCTTCGCCAAGGCAGTCGTTCGCGAATTGTACATCCACCTCCAACAGTTCCGACACGCGCGGAAGGATGTGTTTGAGTGAATATTTATCGGTAACCCCTTTCGGACGGCCCAAGTGTGATCCGATGATCAGGCTACCGCCATCTTTCAGGATTTTCTTCAGGGTAGGGATGGCTGCACGGATGCGTGTGTCGTCTGTGATGTTGAAATTTTCATCGAGCGGAACATTGAAATCCACACGCACGAATGCCTTCTTACCGGCAAAATTAAAAGAGTCCATTGTTTGCATAGTCAGTATATTTTATGAAGTGTAATTCGAAATAGTTTTACAAAGGTAGGAAATATATGGAAATTTTTCCGTAATGGCTCCCTAAAATTTACGCGTTCCGAATAACCACTTCGTAAGTTACTGGCACTGCTTTTTTGTACATGGCCAGTACTCCGCAATAAGTGTCGAACGACATTTTACAGGCTCTCTCCAGTTTCTCTTTCGGAAGATCATCTCCTTCAAACTCGTAGATCACCTGTATTGAAGTGTACTGTTTGGGATGCTCTTCGGCCACTTCAGCATGGATGCGCACATCAAATTTCTTCAGGTCGATGCGCATTTTGCGTGCCATGGTCACGATGTCGAGTCCCGTACATCCTGCAGCTGCTACCAACAGCAGCTTTTTTGGACTTGGACCGGCATTGTCTCCTCCTGATTCTGTAGGAATATCTATGGTGACGGTATGACCGTCGATCTCCGTATCAAATATATTTTTCTCTCTCCAGTTGGTCTGAATGGAATGTGTCGCCATAAGAATGTTTTTTAATTGAAAAGCTGTTTGTTACATTTTGTACATTTAAACAATCCAGAGCCTGTTTGGTTCGTTAGAACAAGAGTGATGAAAATATCGGGGTATATAAATTCTTGGTAACATCACACAGCCTGGAGAAATAATATCAAAAAGAAACTGAATTGTTTACAAATTGTTATATTTGCATCGAAAAAATTAGGTAGATATGATAGACTACAACGCAAAGGTTTTACTGATATATACCGGAGGGACCATTGGCATGGTGGAGAACATGGAAACCGGAGCTTTGGAACCGTTTAATTTCAGCCATCTGCGCTCCAATATGCCGGAGATAAAGCGATTGAATTTTCAGGTGGAGACCCATCTTTTTGAACCGCCGATCGATTCATCGGACATGTCTCCCACAATATGGCAACAGATTGGCCGGGTGATTGAAGAAAATTACGACGGTTATGATGGATTCGTGATCCTCCACGGTACCGATACGATGGCATATACGGCATCAGCCCTGAGTTTCGTATTCGAAAATTTGACCAAACCAGTAATCCTGACAGGTTCTCAACTTCCCATTGGAAAGCTGCGCACCGATGGGAAGGAAAATCTGATCACGGCGCTTGAGATTGCGGCCGACAAAGATGCAGAGGGGCACCCGGTTGTGCCGGAATTGTCTGTTTATATGCAGAATCTATTGATGAGGGGTAACCGTACCACGAAAATCAATGCGCATCATTTCAGTGCTTTCACCAGTCCCAATTATCCCTACCTGGCCGAGGCAGGATTGAATATCCGGTACAATGAGAAGTTTATTCTTACACCCGATTACAACAAACCGGTCCGTTTCAATTATGCAATGGATCCTCATGTGGTGGTGTTAAAACTCTTTCCCGGCATTTCAGGGGAAGTATTGAGCGCGAACCTGAATATTCCAGGTCTGCGTGGGGTAATTTTGGAAACCTATGGCACCGGTAACTCTCCCAGCACTCCCAGGTTTATCGATCTGTTAAGAGATGCAATCGATCGGGGCATCGTTCTGGTAAACGTGACCCAATGCCTTTACGGAAATGTGGAGATGCATCGCTACGAGAATGGTCAACAGCTCGAAAAGCTGGGTGTGGTGAGCGGTTGTGATATCACCACCGAAGCCGCGCTGGCTAAGTTAATGATTCTCCTTGGCTCAGGCCAGTCACCAGAGGTCGTAAGTCGCCAGATGCAGGCATCTCTTCGGGGTGAAATGACCGTGAGGGGGTGATTAACGATTTTTGTTTTTCGTAATGAAAGGAAATCATCGGAAGGTTTTATCTTTGCCTTTCTTGTAGAATTAAAATCAGGGATTTCAAAAAGAAAGCGGACGGTACAGTAACATCTTTTGTTGTTTGTCCGATATTTTTTTGTATTCATCGGTGAGAAATCCCATAAAGATAATCAAATGAATAACCTGGACTACGGAATAATTGGTAACTGTCGTACGGCAGCCCTGGTTTCAAGAAGAGGAAGCATCGACTGGTTTTGTCTGCCCGACTTCGATTCCCCTGCTATTTTTTCGAAGCTGCTTGACGAAGAAAAAGGAGGCAGTTTCCATTTTGAGGTATCGGACGATTACCGCATTACCCAAAACTATCACGGTAATACCAACATTCTTCTCACCCGTTTTGAATCTCCGGAGCACGGCTTCATCGTCTTCGACTATATGCCCCGCTACAGGACAGAAGAGTTGCAATATTACATGCCTCCCGAGATACACCGCTATATCCGTGTTATAAAGGGACAACCCAGGGTGCGTGTAATATATGATCCGCAAATCAATTACGCCCGCGAGGGAGCCCACCACGAGATTGTGGGCAACAGTTACATCAAAACCTATTCAGAAGAAAATACTGAAGATAAAGTCTATCTCTACACCAGCATGGAAAAGGAGAAGATCCTCAATAGGGAAGAGATAGAGCTCGCTGATCATCATTTCTTTCTTTTGTCGTATAACCAGAAGTTGGTGACCGTAGACATCCAACGAATTCTGCTTGAATATGAACGCACCAAGGTATACTGGCTCAACTTTTCAAATCGTTCCCGGCATTACTTGCAGTATAACGACATGATCCAGCGAAGCCTGCTGGTGTTGAAGCTGCTATCTTATCAGCATTCGGGAGCCATGCTGGCTGCCGTTACCACCAGTCTCCCCGAAACCATTGGTGAAACAAGAAACTGGGATTATCGCTATTGCTGGCTGCGCGACGCTTCCATGTCGATCGATACCTTGCTGTTCATGAAACAGAAGACAGCGGCAGAGCGATTTATCGGCTTTGTGAAACGAATTCTGAAGTCGTCGCGCGAGGAACCCATCCAAATTATGTACGGCATCAGGGGGGAACGTGATCTTACCGAAGAGATACTTCCCCATTTAAGAGGGTATGCAAACTCACACCCGGTGAGGATAGGGAATGCTGCTTATTACCAGGTGCAGAACGATTCCATTGGTTACCTGATGGATATCATCTACAAATATTATCTCTACTTTCCCGGTACACTCGATGAGGTAGAAGAGATCTGGGAGATTATCAGAAACCTGGTGCGCGCCGTGCTGGCCTCTTGGCAGAAGCCCGACCGCAGCATATGGGAATACCGTACCCAGGAAAAACATTTCGTTTTCTCTAAAGTGATGAGCTGGGTAGCGGTTGACAGAGCCTCGTTGATTGCTGAGCTACTACAAAGAGATTATTATGCCGAGAAGTGGCGCCGTGAAGCAGAGGTTATCAAGGCCGAAGTACATGAAAAAGGATGGAGTGAGGAAATGCAGTGTTTCACGCAGGCTTATGACAATACCGATTACGATTCATCGTTGTTGCTGATGCAGTTTTATGATTTCATTGAGCCTGAAAATGAGCGGTATGTGAAAACGGTGAAAGCCATCAGGGAGAACCTGTATCACGAAGGACTGATGTACCGTTACAAGGCAGCAGATGATTTTGGGGTGCCGTCTTCTTCCTTTACCATTTGCACATTTTGGCTTGTGGAAGCTTTGTTTATGATTGGAGAGCGGGATGAGGCGAAAGAGATCTTTGAGAAGATGATTTCTTATTCCAATCACGTAGGACTCTACAGCGAAGACCTCGATTTCAAGACAAAACGGCAACTGGGTAATTTTCCTCAGGCCTATTCCCATCTGGCGTTTATCAATACGGCTGTGCTCTTTTCAGAGGAGAAGCAGCTTTCGAAATTCATTCGTCCCTGATCCTCTTGCCAGTATCAGTATTGCCAGCGGGCACAACCCCATGTATTTTGGCAAACGAGCCGGGATAGTTCCTGTTGATAAAATCGATTAGTTTTTCCCGCACCTCAACCCGTAAATCCCAGTTTTTGGATGAATTGGAACTGCTAACCAACACCCTAAGTTCTTTATACCACTCCTTGCTGTCGGTGACCTGGATGTTTTGTACCCTTCCATCCCAGTTGGGATTATTCTTCAGGATACGGGTCAGTTCCTGGCGGAGGGGTTCCACAGGCAATTCGTAAGATACATACAACATAGCCGATCCAAGGATGGCAGAGGATGTACGTGTCCAGTTCTGGATGGGGTTATTCAGGAAATAATCTATCGGTACAATCAAGCGCCTTTCATCCCATATCTTTACGACGGCGTAGGTGATGTTGATTTTCTCAATTCTTCCCCATTCCCCCTCAATGACAACTACATCGTCAAGCCGGATGGGCTGTGTAAATGCTATCTGAATACCCGAGAAGACCTGTCCGAAGCTTCGCTGTGCAGCAAAACCGATGATAATTCCCGCCACCCCTGCCGAGGCCAGCAAGCTCACCCCCAGTTGTCGGATCGACTCTATGGTCATCAGGGCGATGGAGACAAAGATAAACGCCACCGTTATCACGGCAATTCTCTCAATCATGCTGATCTGGGTTAGTCGCTTTCGTGCTTCGAGGTTGTCGGGATTCTGGATGTCGAATTTCTTTTGCCATATATGAAACAGTGCCCTGACAACTTGTATGATTAGCCACCCGACGGTGAGGATTAACAGGATGCGGCTTATCTGTTCAAAAAAAGTAAATGTCTGCTCGTCTGCTTTGAGATAAGAACTGAAAATATGAAGTAGCAACGCAAAAATTACCCATACGCCCGAACCCCTGATGATGCGGATGATGAAGTCGTCCACCAGGCTTTTACTTTTGAAGGCCCGCAGGCGCCATTTCTGAAGTGCAAGATTCAGTATCACCGTTAATGCGATAAAAAAAAGAATGAAGAGTAATGCCACGAGGATGTAATGAAGGTAACTTCCTGGTGGCGTGATTTTATTGATGAAATCCATGATGGGTTATTTTCTTATCAGGTTCGACAGAAATGGAATCACAGAAGATTGAAGTGGAATACGGTATTTTGCCACCTGGGAGAAATTCCCCACTTTGATGCTGATCCCTTCGGGAGGTAACACACGGAACATATCTTCATCTGTGGTGTCATCACCAATTGCCATGACAAAATCGTAGGACTGTTGTCCAAGTCTGCGCAGAGTCTCGCTACCTTTGTTAAAATCAGGCGGTTTGATTTCCACAATTTTGTTACCCGGTACAATCTGCAGATTCAACCGTGTACAGGGCCCAATGAGCGCATTGATCAGTTGTTGTGAACGTAAATCGGCCAGCCACATATCTACTTTGCGGTAGTGCCATACGAGGGAAGCATCTTTTTGCTCCAGGTATGAACGGGGCGTCTTGTCGATGGTGTGCTGCAGGATATCCATGATCTCCTCATCCCAGATCACCTCTTCTTGCAAATTTTTGTACCATCTCCCGTTCTCCTTGTAGAATATGCCATGTTCGGCGGCAAAATCGAGTCCGATACCTGCAAACCACTCATCCAGAATCTGATGATTTCTTCCACTGTTGATCACCACTTTGTTTTTCTTGTCGGCCACCATTTCCCGAAGCATCTCCAAAAGTATTTCAGACGGAACAGCATCCTCTGGATTATCCACAAACGGAGATAGTGTGCCATCGTAATCAAGCAACATCAGGCGGGATGAAGCTTCCTCGTAAGCGCTCTTTATTTGGTTCAGTTGTTTTTTGCCGACTATCTTCTGTAGAATATCCTTATTTTGGGCCTTGATGGATTGTAATTCAGTGACGAAATCGTTCGCCCACTTTTTGACATTCTCCCGGGAAATCTTTTTCTGCATTTTCTGTAGCCGTTTATTCTTCTCCTCATCCGGCATTTTCAATGCCTGCAGAATCGCCGTCTCAATCTGATCGGTATCATTGGGGTTGATGATGATGGCTTCCTGCAACTCAATGGCCGCACCTGCCATCTCGCTGAGTATGAGTACGCCTGGCTCGTTGCACTTGGATGCCAGATACTCTTTGGCAACCAGGTTCATACCATCACGCAAGGGGGTCACCAGGGCAATATCGGAGATATCGTACATGGCCATCAGTTCTTCGAACGCAAAGCTACGATAGAAGTAAAAAATGGGAGTCCATCCGAGTCTGGAGTATTTGCCATTAATCTCTCCAATCGACTGATCAATTTTTGTCTTCAGGTCAGCATATATATCCACGTTATCGCGCGAAGGTACCACAATCATAGCCAATGATACCTTCTCGTGATAGGCAGGATTGTTTTGCAAAAATTGGGCATAACCATTCAGGCGGTGCAGGATTCCCTTGCTATAGTCGAGCCGATCTACAGAAAGGATCACGGTTTTGTCTCCCAGTTTGTGTCTCAGCATATCGGCTCTCTCCTTCACCTCCGGTAGGGAGGGGGCGTTGTGGTAAAGCTCGTAGTTAATGCCCATTGGAAACGTGTCCACATGTACAATTCTATCTTTCAGGGTGACCTCGTCAAGCGTACAGTTCAGGTCAAGGACCCTGTAGATGGCGCTGATAAAGTGACGCATATAATCATGCGTGTGAAAGCCGATCAGGTCGGCGCCCAGAAGTCCTTCCAGCACCTCTTCCCTCTCGGGCAATACCCTGAATAACTCGTATGATGGGAAGGGAATGTGATGGAAGTAACCGATATTGGCATTCGGCTTTTCTTTGCGGAGCATCCCGGGTAGCAGCATCAGCTGATAATCCTGCACCCATATAATGTCATCATTCTCGATAAAAGAGAGCGCTTCATTGCAGAACAGCGCATTCACTTCCTGATAGGCTTCCCAGTAGTCTGCCCTGTACTCAATGAAAGAGAAGAAATAATGGCATAACGGCCATATGGTGCTGTTGCTATATCCTTCGTAATAGTTCTCAATCTGTTCTGCCGATAAAAAAACGGGGTGAAAGTTTAACTCGTGCAATTTGTGGGTGATGATTTCTTTCTCTTTTTCGTCGTCGGTGTAGACACCGGGCCAGCCAACCCAGTACTTTTCGGCATCTGTCTCCAAAGAACCAAGTCCTGTGGCTAGCCCGCCTTCACTTCTTTCTATAGAGAACGTTTCTTCTTTTCTTTCTATCCTGACAGGAAGTCTGTTTGCGATGATGATGATCTTCATTGTTCCATATTTTTTTGTTGTTACCTCCACGGAGCGGGTGGAAAGTAAAAAGCTAAAAAAAATTAGCTATGTTGGGTATTATTTATTACAATATAACACGAGTTTTCCAGTAAAGATCAATGATTAACATAAGTTTATATTTGGAATTGATTTACAGATGCGGTCTCATGAACAAAAAATAGTCATCGTTTGTTGTTTCCACTTTTTTGTCGTAATTTCGTGGTTCAAAGCGTTTTCTTTAGTAATTTATTAACTAAAATTCCAATCTTTTAGTAATTACATAATTATGACCAAAAAAAAGAATTACTTAACCTGCGACGGTAATCAGGCAGCTGCACATATAGCCTACATGTTTAGTGAAGTTGCTGCGATTTACCCGATCACTCCATCCTCCACGATGGCTGAATACGTGGATGAATGGGCTGCAGCCGGAAGAAAAAACATTTTCGGACAGCCCGTATTTGTGCAGGAGATGCAGTCGGAGGCAGGTGCTGCCGGCGCCATGCACGGCTCGTTGCAGGCGGGTGCGCTCACTACTACATTTACCGCATCGCAGGGATTGCTGCTCATGCTTCCCAACATGTACAAGATGGCAGGTGAGCTTTTGCCTGGTGTATTTCACGTATCTGCACGTGCATTGGCATCGCATGCGTTGTCCATTTTTGGGGACCAGCAGGACGTGATGGCTGCACGGCCGACCGGTTTTGCACTCTTCGCTACCGGTTCGGTACAGGAGGTGATGGATCTTGCGGCTGTTGCCCATCTGGCAGCAATTGAAAGCCGCGTCCCCTTCCTTCATTTCTTCGATGGATTCCGGACTTCTCACGAGATCCAGAAGATTGAAGCTCTTTCAAACGAAGACCTGGCTCCGCTCATCAACCAAGAAGCACTCAAGGCCTACCGTGATAGGGCATTGAATCCGGATGCTCCCGTAACCCGTGGAACAGCACAAAATGACGATATTTACTTCCAAGCTCGCGAGTCTTCCAACCCTTTCTACGATGCCGTACCCGATATCGTAGAGAAGTACCTGCAAAAGTTATCGTTGGTTACCGGACGCAAATATGGCTTATTCGATTACTACGGTGATCCCGAAGCAGAGCGTGTGATCATCGCCATGGGATCTGTTACTGAAACCATTCGTGAAGTGGTGGACCATCTCACCGCACAAGGAGAAAAAGTAGGTGTGGTAGCAGTACATCTTTACCGCCCCTTTAAAGCATCGGCATTCCTTTCCGCCGTGCCAGTCACAGCCAAACGCATTGCCGTGCTCGACAGGACCAAGGAACCTGGATCGACTGGCCAGCCACTCTATCTTGATGTAAAGGACTCTTTTTATGGTAAGGAAGGTGCTCCGGAGATCGTGGGAGGTATTTATGGGCTCTCCTCAAAAGATACCACACCGGCACAAATTCTCTCTGTCTTTGAGAATCTGTCGATGTCAATGCCAAAGAATGATTTTACCATCGGCATTGTAGACGATGTGACATTTAAATCACTCCCCGTCAAGGAAGAGGTCTCCATGGATGAAACCACTTATGAGGCCAAGTTTTATGGACTGGGATCCGATGGTACGGTAGGAGCCAATAAGAACTCCATTAAGATTATCGGCGACAATACGAATAAGTATGTGCAGGCTTATTTTGCGTATGATTCCAAAAAGTCGGGTGGTTTCACTTGCTCACACCTTCGCTTTGGAGACAACGCCATCCGTTCGACCTACCTGGTGAATACGCCCAACTTTGTAGCATGTCACGTACCGGCCTATCTTTATTTGTACGATGTGACTGCCGGTCTGAAGAAGAACGGAACCTTCCTGCTCAACTCGTTGTGGCCGAAAGAAGAGGTGGCCGATCATCTGCCCGATCAGGTGAAAAAATATTTTGCCGTCAACAACATCAGGTTATACATTATCAATGCTACGGCCATTGCCGAAGAGATTGGTCTGGGCAACCGCACCAACACCATTCTGCAATCGGCCTTCTTCAAAATATCCAATGTCATTCCTTACGATCTTGCTGTGGAACAGATGAAGAAATTCATCGTGAAGTCATATGGTAAGAAGGGTGAGGATGTGGTGAAGATGAACTACGCAGCTGTCGATCGCGGTGGCGATGTAGAGCAGGTTGAGGTACCCGCAGCATGGGCTTCTTTGCAAGTTGAGGCGGATACAACCGACAATGTACCTGAATTCATCCAGAGAGTAGTAAAGCCGGTGAACGCACAACGTGGTTACAGCCTGCCCGTATCGGCCTTCAGTGGTCGTGAGGACGGCACCTGGGAAACGGGAACTACCACCTATGAAAAAAGAGGAGTGGCGGTGAACGTCCCCGTATGGCAACCCGAAAATTGTATCCAGTGTAACCAGTGCGCCTATGTTTGTCCTCACGCTACCATCCGTCCTTTCGTGCTCGATGAGGAGGAGATGAAAGGTTTGGGTGAAGGTGTAGAGATACTCAAAGCCCAAGGAAAACAGTTTACCGGTATGGGTTTCCGCATGCAGGTTGATGTGCTCGACTGTCTGGGTTGTGGCAACTGTGCCGATGTATGCCCTGGCAAAAAAGGTGCCAAAGCGCTTGAGATGGTACCCATTGCCTCGCAGTTGGAGAACCAGGAGAACTGGAATTACATGATGGAGAAAGTTACCAGCAAGGCTCATTTGGTGGATGTGAAGATGAACGTCAAGAACACACAGTTTGCCAAACCGCTGTTTGAGTTCTCCGGTGCCTGCTCGGGTTGTGGTGAAACACCTTACATCAAGCTAATTACCCAGCTGTATGGCGACAGGATGATGATAGCCAATGCCACCGGTTGTTCCTCAATCTATGGTGCGTCGGCTCCGGCTACACCTTATACCAAGAACGAAGAGGGCAAAGGCCCGGCATGGGCAAACTCTCTGTTTGAAGACAATGCTGAGTTCGGATATGGTTATGTGATTGCACATACCAGCATGCGAAACCATTTGCAGGAGCTGATGACGCAAGGTTTACAGTCGGATAGTTTCACCGATGAGCAGCATGCACTTTTCCAGGCATGGATTGATAACCGGGAAGATGCTGACGAGTCGAAACGCGTTTCGGCAGAGATCGTATCTGCTCTGAAGGGTTCCGACAACAAGATTGCGCTCGAAATCCTCTCAATGGAGAAATACCTCGCCAAGAAATCGATCTGGGTATTCGGTGGCGACGGATGGGCATATGACATCGGCTTTGGTGGTCTCGACCATGTATTGGCCAGCGGACAGGATATCAATGTGCTGGTGCTTGACACCGAAGTGTACTCCAATACGGGAGGACAATCGTCCAAGTCGACACCCATTGCTGCTGTGGCCAAGTTTGCTGCTGCGGGAAAACGTGTCCGCAAGAAAGACCTGGGTATGATTGCCGCCACCTACGGGTATGTCTATGTGGCACAGGTAGCCATGGGCGCCAACCAGGGACATTACCTCAAAGCATTGAAAGAGGCAGAATCATATCACGGCCCCTCGCTCATCATCGCCTATTCACCCTGTATCAGCCATGGATTGAAGAAGGGAATGGGTACAGCACAGATGGAAGAGAAAGCAGCTGTGGATTGCGGTTATTGGCATCTGTGGCGTTATGATCCCCGTCTTGAAGCCGAAGGAATGAATCCTTTCCAGCTCGACAGCAAAGAGCCCGACTGGAGCAAGTTCAAAGATTTCCTGCTGGGCGAAGTACGTTACACGCAACTGCTTAAATCGTTCCCAAAACAGGCCGACGAGCTCTTCGATGCTGCTCGCGAAAATGCACAGTGGCGCTACCGCTCTTACCAAAGGATGGCCAATGCCTCGTTTGGTGATGCTGCCGGTTCCGAAACCGCCCCGGTTGCTGCCGATGAGGAGAACTAACGCAACAAACATACATTATCTATTGCTGGGGGCGTCACACGTGGTGATGCCCTCAGTTGATTCATGACGCATTAACTACCAAATAATGTCGTATCTTTGCGGTTTAAAGTAGCAGAATAAAAGATCATCATCAAAGGAGATAGCGCTATGAGAATACAGATTATTAACGGGCCCAATCTCAATCTGCTTGGAGTGCGAGAGCCAAATGTTTACGGGAGGGAGCAGTTCAACGATTATCTGACCCGCTTGCAGACAGCTTACCCCGACATTGAAATCGCTTACTACCAGTCGAACATCGAAGGCGAGCTCATCAATAAAATACAAGAGGCCGGCTTTGGGAGTGATGGGATTATTCTCAATGCGGGTGGATATACTCATACCTCGGTAGCCATTCGCGATGCCATCAAAGCGGTTCCATCGCCGGTGGTAGAGGTGCATATCTCCAATGTACACGCGCGCGAGGAATTCCGTCGTCAGTCTATGCTCACGGCTGTGTGCCTGGGTGTGATTGCAGGCTTTGGTTTCGAGTCCTATCGACTGGCACTGGAGGCAATCAGTACGGCAAACAAAACTCACTGAAAAGTGTTTATACATTCAGTAGTTATTTGATAGTTATTCAAATTTGCTACGTAGATTCAGATGTTTACTGTGTTCGGAAAAATTCAAACAAGTTTGATTTTTGCACTCACTGATTGCAAATATTCAACAGTTAATGTGCAACAAACAATTAACACAAAGTAATTAAAGAGGACGCAGTGAGTAAATAACAGCGAAATAGAATAACGTGAGCGAAGTGAACAAATAACGCGAATGAAGTGAGAGAATGAACATGAACGAAGTGAACGAATAACGGCTGTGCCGAATAACGTGAACAATTATCCAAATATATATATGCTAAAACAGACCAAAATCATCGCCACCATATCCGATAAGCGTTGCGATGTACCTTTTCTTGAACAACTGTTCGAAGCCGGAATGAACGTGGTGCGGCTCAATTCGGCCCACCTCGACGAAGAAGGATTTTTAAATATTATCCGCAATGTGCGGGAGGTATCGCCCCGTATTGCCATATTGGTGGATACCAAAGGCCCTGAAATCCGTACCACCATCGCCGAAAGTCCCATTGAACTGAAGACAGGCGACAAGGTAAAGATTGTGGGCGACCCCAGTGGACTTTCCACCCGTGAGACCATCTACATATCTTACCCCAACATCACTGCGGCGATGAGTGTGCATGACGACATACTGATAGACGATGGTGAGATTGACCTGAAAGTAATAGAAGTACAACCCGATTATCTGCTATGCTCAGCCATGAACGATGGTGTAGTGGGAAGCCGCAAGAGTGTGAATATACCAGGTGTGCGCATCAACCTGCCGGCCATCACCTCCCGCGACAGGGAGTTTATTGCCCTGGCGGTGAAGTACGATGTTGATTTTATTGCCCACTCCTTTGTACGCAACAAGGAAGATGTACTGGCTGTGCAAGAGATCTTGAATGAACTGAAAAGCCCTATCAAGATCATCGCCAAGATAGAAAATCAGGAAGGTGTGGACAATGCCGATGAGATTCTGGAGGCAGCTTACGGCATCATGGTCGCCCGGGGTGACCTGGGTATAGAAGTGGCCCAGGAGAAGATACCGGGCATCCAACGTGTCCTTATTAGACAAGCTATTCGCCACAAGAAACCGGTGATTGTGGCCACACAGATGTTGCATTCCATGATTCAAAACCCACGGCCCACGCGTGCCGAGATTACCGATATTGCCAATGCCATCTATTACCGTACCGATGCGGTGATGTTGAGCGGCGAGACAGCCTATGGGAAATATCCAGTGGAGGCGGTAAGGACCATGGCCAAGACGGCTTATGAGGCGGAGCTGACCAAGCTGACAGAGAATGATATCAGGGTGCCTTATGATCCGGAAGATGACCGCAGTGTTACCGAATTTCTTGCTAAACAGGCTGTAAAATCCTGTGCACGGCTCAATGTGAAAGCCATCGTGACAGACAGCCATACTGGCAAGACTGCGCGAGTACTGGCGGCATTCCGTGGCAAGAGTCCCGTTTATGCCATCACCACCACAGGTCGTCTGGCACGAGAGTTGGCACTCTCTTATGGTATCATGGCTGAATATCAGAAGGGCAAGGGCGACGGAAACACCAAGGAAAGTAGGAGAGCCTATTTTACCGAGGCCATCCGCAAACTGATTGAGAAGAATATGATCACCCCCAATGATCGGGTAGCTTACCTGGGAGGCAGCTTCGGAGAAGTAGGTGGTACCACCTATCTTGAAATTGCTGAAGTATGGCGGATACTGGAAGCAAAAGAGAAGTATAACCTGCCCGACTATACCCTGTAATGCAAATAAATAGCCTACAGGAAGAATACATCCTTGCACACAGCGATGCCGAACCGGAGCTTCTGAAGAAGATCGAGCGCGACACGCATGTGAAGATGATACAAACGAACATGAATTCGGGTCATCTTCAGGGGCGCCTTTTGATGATGCTCACTCAGATGATTCGCCCCAAGAGAATCCTCGAGATCGGCACGTTTGTCGGTTACTCGGCTCTTTGCTTTGCCGAGGGACTCGAGGAGGGTGGCGAGCTTCATACCATTGATATCGATGACGAGATAGAAGATATTGCCCGTGCGAACTTTGCCAAATCGGAACATGGGCATAAAATCATTCTTCACATTGGCGATGTAATGGATATCCTTCCCCGCTTTGGCGATGAGAGTTTCGACCTGGTCTTTATGGATGGCGACAAGGAGTCTTACTGGGACCATTTCGAGGCTATATTGCCGAAATTACGGGCAGGAGGATTCATTCTTGCAGATAACACTCTTTGGTATGGGAAAGTGCTGGAGAAAGTAAAAAGCAATGATCATTCCACTCAGGGTATCCTGAATTTCAACAAACGGCTTGCGGAAGATGCAAGGGTTGATAAAGTGATATTGCCTGTGCGTGACGGGTTAACGCTCATCAGAAAGAAATAAAACATATGGACTCAAACAGACAATTAAAAGTAAACCGGCTGATACAGAAGGAACTCAGTGAGATTTTCCTGCTCGAGACAAAGAAGATGCAGGGTGTATTTATTTCTGTAACCAACGTGCGGGTTACACCGGACCTGGGCCTGGCGCATGTTTATCTGAGCATCTTTCCATCTGAGAAATCGGAGGAGATGGTTGAGAACATCAACAGCAATGTAAAGTCGGTACGTTATGAACTGGGAAAAAGAGTGGGCAGACAGTTACGTGTGGTGCCCGAACTCAACTTCCATGTAGACGACTCACTCGATTACATCGAGCGCATCGACCAATTGCTGAAAGATCAGTAAGAAAAATCTGCCGCACTTTTTCATTGTATCATGAATGTATCCTTCTTCATTGCCCGCAGGTATCTTTTTTCAAAGAAATCGCACAATGCCATCAATGTGATTTCTGCCATTTCGGTATGCGGCATTGCCATTGCTACGATGGCCATGGTGTGCGTACTCTCCGTCTTTAATGGTTTTGGTGGCATTGTGCAGGATATGTTCAGTGCCATCGATCCCGATCTGAAAATATCGGTGAAGCAAGGAAAAGTGTTCGATTATCACACGCCTCAATTTGAAGAGGTGCTGCAGCTTCAGGGTATAGAGCTGATCTCTGAGTCGCTCGAAGAGAATGCGCTATTCAAATATGAAGATCAACAACTACCTGTGCGCGTAAAAGGTGTTTCAAACGATTTCAGGCTGATAGCCGAAATGGATCAGCTGGTGATTGACGGTTCCTTCTTGTTGCGCGAAGATGTGGTGGACTACGCCACGCTGGGGGCAGGCCTTGCAATCACACTGGGCGCGCGTCCGGCCTTCATCCATCCCATCGAGATATACGCTCCACGCCGCGACGCACGTGTGAATCTGGCCAATCCTGCTGCAGCCTTCACCACGGCCTACGTGCAGATAGGGGGTGTTTTCAGTCTTAATCAGCCTGAATACGATGAGCAGATGGCAATAATTCCCATCGAGCTGGCGAGAACGCTGTTTAATTACAAAACGGAGGTGACTTCCCTCGATATCAAACTTTTTCCAGGTACATCTGTCAGTCGGACCAAAAGGGAGCTGCAGCGGATTCTAGGAGATAATTTTCTTGTGGAAGACCGCTATGAACAACAACGCGAGTCGTTTCGCATGCTGCAGATCGAGAAGTGGGTGACCTTTCTGATTCTGGCGTTTATTTTGCTGATCGCTGTGTTTAACGTGGTTGGCTCACTTTCGATGCTGATTGTAGAGAAACAGGAAGATATCAAGAGCCTCCGGAATATGGGAGCCTCCCATCGGCTCATCTCTCGCATCTTTCTGTACGAGGGATGGCTAATCACATTGACCGGCATTGTCGCAGGGATTGTCACGGGACTGTTATTATGCCTTTTGCAGCAGGAGTTTGGTCTCCTGAAACTCAGCGACACCCCCGGTGCCTATATCATCGACGCCTATCCGGTGATTGTGAAGTTCAGCGATTTGCTGATTGTCTTCGCGGTGGTCAGTGTAATTGGTTTGTTGACGGTACTCTATCCGGTGCGAAATTTAAGAAAGAAGCTTTCATTGAATTAACGGTCCGTTTTGCCACTTAACTTTTTTTGGATGGAGACATTTGAGAGGAAACGGGTAGGGTGTTGATTCCGTAAATAAGATACGTAATATGTTTTAACAGATAACAGCTAACAGAAAAAAGATAAAACAACAGATAGTATGAAGATTGCAATCGTAGGTACCGGGTATGTAGGTCTCGTTTCAGGAGCTTGTTTTTCAGAGATGGGCGTGGATGTGACCTGTGTTGATATCGACAAGGATAAGATCGAAGGTTTACAGAAGGGAATCATTCCCATTTATGAACCCGGTCTGAAGAGTATAGTGCTTCGCAATCACGAAGCGGAACGGCTTCATTTCACTACTGACCTGACATCGGTACTGAATGAGATGGAAATCGTCTTCATTGCCGTGGGTACACCTTCCGATAAAGAAAATAATGCCGATCTCACATACGTGATGAAGGTGGCCAACACCATTGCCGATCATATGGAGAAGCCCCTGTTAATCGTCACCAAAAGTACGGTTCCCGTGGGTACTTCCTTCCGTATCAGGGAGGTGATCCGGAAAAGGCTGGATGAAAGAGGATTAATGGATCTGCATTTCGATGTTGCCTCCAATCCTGAGTTTCTTAAAGAGGGAGCTGCCGTGAGCGACTTCATGAGTCCCGACCGAGTGGTGGTAGGTGTGGAAACCAAAGAGGCTGAGGAGTTGATGACGAAACTTTACCGACCCTTTCTGCTGAATAATTTTCGGGTAATCTTTATGGATATCTTGTCATCGGAGATGACCAAATATGCCTCCAATGCCATGCTGGCCACGCGCATCAGTTTTATGAACGATATTGCCAACCTGTGTGAACTGGTGGGTGCCGATGTGAACATGGTACGCCGTGGTATGGGTAGTGACTCCCGCATTGGCAGAAGCTTTCTCTATCCCGGTTGTGGATATGGCGGAAGTTGTTTCCCAAAAGATATCCGAGCCATCATGAAAGTGGGAGATGACGTGGGATATGAAATGAGGTTGATTAAAGCTGTGGAGGAGGTGAACAACAGACAGAAGACCATTCTCTTTCAGAAGTTCTCACGCTTTTTTCAAGGTGATGTCAAAGGTAGAACTGTGGCAGTATGGGGACTGGCATTCAAACCCGAAACCGACGATATGCGCGATGCACCCTCGCTCACACTCATAGAAAGTCTCCTTGAAGCAGGAGTTTCGGTGCGTGCATACGATCCTGCAGCCATGCAGGAAGCCCGCAAGTATCTGAACGATAAGATTTACTACGCGACCGATATCTATGATGCCGCCAATGAGTCCGATGCACTGATCGTTCCCACCGAGTGGAAAGAATTTCGCATGCCCAACTGGTCTATTTTGAAAAAGATCATGCAGCATCATCTTGTTATCGATGGCCGCAATATCTATAGCAAGGATGAACTGGCCTCTTTTGGCTTCAATTACATGGGTATTGGGTTGAAGTAGCTTGTGGAGTCCCGTAGGGTTATTCTGTGATGATCCAAAGAATCTATTCAAAGAAGGGTGAAAATTGCAGATTTATGTGTAAATTTGCACCACTGAACCGTTAGCTCAGCTGGTTTAGAGCGCTGCCTTGACAGGGCAGAGGCCACTGGTTCGAATCCAGTACGGTTCACTTGTTTTCTTTATACTCATTGGCCGATATTTGTCGGCCATTTTTCTTATTTTCAGGGTGCCTTCCACCACTACCTTTTTTTCACCTTTCTTCTTTAGCTATGATCCTCCCTTTCTTCATCGCTGTTTGTGAATATTTCCGGGTCAACATTTTTAAATTGCATGTTATTGCCAGATTATAAATTCTTTAACCACTTTGTCAATTCTTCTATAAACTGATCTTTGTAGAGAAAGGAGTCCCGGTTCCCAAAGCCATGTCCGCCTGTCGGATAAAGTAGAAATGTAACCGGAACCTTGTTTGCAATTAACGCTTCCACATACCGCAAACCATTGGTGGGTGGTACCACCTTGTCGTCTGCAGCAAAAATAACAAATGCCGGCGGGGTTGCTTTATCCACCCTTTTTTCGTTGGAGAATCGGTTCTCCAATTCGGTTGAAGGGTTTTCTCCCAGGAGGTTTCTTCTCGATCCTGCATGGGTGAATGTCGCGTCCATGGTAATCACCGGGTAAAGCAATATCTGAAAGGCCGGTTTATCTTCACCTTCGGTGTGGGTGGCGTATGTAGAAGCCAAGTGCCCTCCTGCCGATGATCCCATGATGCCGATATCCTTCGGATCGATTTTCCATGCTGCGGCATGCGCTTTTGCCAGATCGAATGCAGCCTTCACATCTGCAAAAGGAACGGTATAATCGGTCTGCGGCATCCTGTATTTCAGTACCCCGAAAGCAATACCTTTCTCCAGGAAGAAAGGCGCCCAGTCGTATCCCTCATGAAACAGAGCCAGGTTGCTGTATCCACCTCCCGGCAGGGCAATCACCATGCTGCCTGTCGCCTTCTCAGGCGAAGGGAGATAAACCCGCAGAGACGGAGCATTCATTCCCCTGCTGGCCTCCTCGTTCATATCGGGTGCTTTCTTCACCGTATTGAGCGGGTATTCGGTGAAGGAAGGATTGTTTGTCTGCGAGAGTAATACGTTGGACTGCGAATCTTCTCTGACATCTTGGGAAATGCTATTGCTTTGCAGAGAAACGGTCGTAAAAAGGAAACAGCCGGTGAAAAGTGCTGTCAGAACTAAATGTTTCATGAGATATATTTTTTATTTAACAGAATGAACATTAAAATCCATCCATTCAAAGGTAGGTATTTGTTTTGTAAACGCAAGAGGAATCACTGTATGGATTGCCTCAAGTCATAGAAATATTGCGATTCCCTTATTTTATGCAGATGTTTCACTGCAGCCTTTTTTTTACCAGCTATGGATGTCTCGCCCCGTGCGATAAAGTCGAACTCCATCCAGGTTTTCTCGAAAGCCACACTGTCGAGAGCCACTCTCGTTGTTACCCCATAATCCGCCAAACCATTTGTGGTAGAATTATGGGAGTGGGTATGGCCGTCAAAAGCGCTGTGCATGCTCACTTGATAGGGAGCCAGTGCAACGTTTTCTGAAAACATTACTTCAAAATGCAGTGCGTTTCCCGGAGGCAGAATCTCATCCGCATATTTCACCGAATTGTCATTTAACACAATCTTGTGAATTATCTCTTGCTCCTCCTTCGCTTTTTTACAAGGGTGCTGTACCACGGAAACAGAGGAAACAATGAGTCTAATTCGTTTGCATACGAAAACAGGAGGTAAACATATTGTTTACCTCCTGTTTAGGTTTTTCAGGTACCAGACAGGAGTCAGGCAAATGCCAGTCTCCGGGTTTTTGTTTAATTTTCTTATAATCTGAATGAAATACCCAATTCGAGAGCCGATATCCCATATCCGATTTCTGCAAAAGCTGCCAGTTTATCAGAAAAATGATAACGCGCTCCAAGGAATGCTGAATACCCAAAGCCCGATGCTGTAGGTGACGACGAACCTGATCCATTGCCAAAGGAACTGCTGCCGACAACATTATATCCCAACATTAATCCGGCATAGGTATCCAGTTTGTCCACGAATTGATAGTGAAAAGCGCCGCGTGCACCCAGTACAAAATAGCTGTATTTGTATCCGTATGTGGAACCTCCATAAGTAGCTTCCCACTTATTGGCTGTATATGCCAGATATCCTCCTACACCAATAGAAGCTTTTCCATCGAGGAGTCCGTCTACGATGCCTTTTTCGAAAGATGCCGAAATAGGAGGAATACTGCTTGAGTATCCATCACCTCCGTAGTAGCTTCCTAAGCCAATACCGACATTGACAATCTTGTCTCCTTTTGAAAATACATTCTGTGCTTGGATACTCATCACTGCTCCGCAGGTAATTACCAAAATAAATGCAACAATTTTTCTAGTCATAAAATAAATGTAAAAATATTCTTAGCCTACTCATAGAGCTTTTCGGCATCCGCTTTTATTCATTGCTGACCGGGGAAATACCCTTTACAGAGATTTACCCAGCGCCCAGGCTGATATGAAGGTTCGTCGGGCAAAGGTAAATAATTCCCAAAGCCGCTTGTAAACTGATTCTTGCATGTCGTAAAAACATCTTTACTTGTGGTAAAAAAAAGGGGATGGATTTTTTTAGATTTTAAAGCATACAATTTTTATCTTTTGTCAATATGTTTGTTGTAAGCCGTTGCCACGGCAATTGTTTTTTTGCACTGGATAAAAAAGTTTTGCTGTTAGTAAAAAAAGGTCTACTTTTGGCCGCGAATTTACACTTCATCATCAAACCTGCATTTGGTTGGATTATTATCTTTGCAGATTCAAAAAAAGAAAAATATGCCGTCATTATTCAGGTTGAGCAATAACTTGCTGAAACCTTTCTCAAAGTACAAACGAGCCATCCTTTATACAATTATATTGCTACTTGTTGCATTCGGCCATTCTTTTTTTATGCAGATCTCTCTGGAGTCGTTTCGTTACATCCGCCATTCGGTGATGTCGATGCTCTGTCTGCTTTGTTTATGCGGTGCTTACATGCTGATCATCCAAAAAAAAACAGGTCGTGCCGACAAGTTGTTTGCTTTCTTACTGTTTATGGTCGGCATGACCAACTTACTCTCGCTTGTCAGGGGATGGACTGCAGGATATGCCGCTGTGGTGGAATATACCTTTATGTCGTTTCCCATGCTTATTTACGGCAGCGTGTATGCCTATATTTTTCTCCTCTATCCGCTCGAAGCTTTTCGCCCCGGATGGTTGACGTGGCGACGGTCATTCTACCTTCTTCTGCCTACTCTGGCTATTTTGGCTATTTATGTGCTGCAGATAAAGGTATTCAAAGTAACCATACCGGAAATTGATAACTGGACCTCCTTGATCCGAGAGCCCTGGAATTTGAATGTATGGCTTCGGTTACTTATCCTTATTTATCCTGTTCTGGGGGTAATGCTCATGATGCGTTACCGGAAAAATTATATTGAATGGTGCGAGAATAACTTTGCATCGATGGAGCACATCGATGTAAAATGGTTGGGTGATTATATTTTTGGAAATTTTGTGATTACGCTTTCCTGTGAGGTGGTTATATTCAGCAATGATGTCCGTAGTGTGTTGATGCACAATATATTCATATTGTTCTTTCTGCTCTATGGTTTCTATCGCGTTTTATTCCAGAAGAGTCCCTATCCCGAAAATTATTTCAAGGAGGGGATGGATGATGCTCATGCTCAGATAAGGGAGATCATGCAAACCGATACAGTAGGTGGCCATGCCGATTATGAGGAAAATGAAGTGGCACTGCCAGAAAATTTCACATATGAGAAGTCCCCTTTTATCGATAAGCTTCCCGAATACAAGTGTAAACTGGAAATGTGGATGGAGACCGAGAAGCCACATTTGCGGAAAGATTTCAAACTGACCGATGCGATGGAGATACTGCCATTAAACCGGAGTTATCTTTCCCGTTTGTTCAACGAAGGATATGGTGAAAACTTCTATCACTTCGTGATGCGCTATCGCATTGAGGAAAGCAAGCAGTTGCTGCTTACGCGTCCCGATCTGACTATCTCTCACATAGCGGATATGTCCGGCTTCAGTTCACCTTCGGTCTTTGGCAGGGCATTCACACAAAAGATGAATTGTAGTCCCCTGCAATGGCGAGAAAAAGAGATCAAAACAAAAAGTATTTAAAACTTCCCGGCAGGCAATTTCCAAACATTTGCGCATTCTCACAGCTGGCTGTGTTGTGAAGCCGGAACAGCGGGGTAGGGATATCTATTTCTATGACCGCACTATCCTTCAGGTAAAAAGGCAATGGCATCAATCTCCACCAGAAAATCGGGATGTGTCAATGCGGAGACAAAAAATCCCGTAATTGCAGGAGGATTTTTCAATTCTCCCAGATATTTCTGAGAAGCCTGAAAGCCCTTTTGCAAGTCTTCCCCCTGCACAATGTGGATGGTCAGTTTTACTAGATGGGCAAATGTTGCCCCACACGCTGCGAGGGCTGTCCCGATATTTTGCATCACCTGTTCGGTTTGTTCTGATATGTCTCCTTTACCCGCAATCTCACTTTGCGCATTCACGGCATTTTGCCCCCCAATATAGATGGTTTTCCCCTTACCCTGCGTGGTGACAACCTGAGAAAAGGCAGGACTATTAAACAACCCCTCCGGGTTGATGTATTGCAGATATGGAGATATTACTTCCGCTTCAGAATAACAATTTTCCATTTCCACAATGGAGTATCCTTTCTGCCTGATATCCTCTTCCCATTCCGGTTTCAAAGCCTCGATGTGACAAAACTGAGATTCTTTGGAGGTGAGCGGCTGACCTCCCTGGCCCTTTGTCTTCAGGTACTCCCTCCCATAATTGAATATTTGCTCCGGATTACTGGTCTCCACCGGGACAATGATATCGAAATGCATGATACTTTCCTCTTTTTTGGTTACATAAGTGTCCCAGACTGCTACTTTCATATTTTCGGTTCTATGGATGTTGTGCAATATTGCTCTTACGATAACAAATCTTTGCTACCATATGTTTGTGAAAAACCGGAAATAATGATTTGGTTGTCAGAACTCAATTGCCGTTTTTTATTGTAACGCGTCTACGATGGCGGCAACAAATCCGTTTTGGTCAAACTCTCCTTTTTTTGAAAAACCAGTACGGACAATTACCAGTTCTTTCGAGGGGATGATGTAGATGAATTGCCCATCGTGCCCGCGGCAGCAATACATGTCGCGGGGTACGTCGGGATGGTCGGTGCCGGATTTGTTTAGCCAGAAAAAGGCACCATATGTACCGTCGGATCCGGTTGCAGCTGTGGTGGTGTATCTCACCCAGCCTTCGGGCAGAATCTGTTCGCCCAGCCAGTTCCCGTTGTTCAGATAGAGCAAGCCGAAGCGAGCATAGTCTCGTAAGGAGGCATAAAGGTAGGACGAGCCCACGAACGTTCCCGATGCATCCACCTCAAAAATAGCGCTGCGCATCCCAATTTTGTTGAATAGCTTTTCGCGCGGGAAAGCGTAATACTCCACATCATTGCCAATAGTCTTACGCAGCAGGTAAGAGACAATGTTGGTGGATCCCGATGAATACTCAAATACCGATCCGGGAGAATATTCCAGCGGTTTCGAACTGGCAAACCGGGCCATATCGCCTTCCTTGTGCAGCATGTTGTTCACGTCGGAGCTGTTTCCATACTCTTCGTTCCATTCCAAACCGCTGTTCATCTGCATCAGGTTGTGGATGGAGATGCTGCTCCTTTCGTCATTCTTCCACTCATCCACGCGGGCAGGTGCATATATGTCCAGTTTCCCCTCTTTCACCAGAATACCTGTCAGGGTATTGGTGAAACTTTTGGCCATCGACCAGCTCAGAAAACGGTTCTCTGGGCCAAATTCCTCAGCGTATTTTTCTGCAACCGGCTGCCCTTGATAGACAACCATTACCGCAAATGTACCCTTGTAGGGGATGGTGTCGGTAAAAGCCTGTTCCATGGCAAGGCTGAGCTTCTGCATATTGATACCCGAAGGGATGGTGTCGGCAATCAAATCCCCCATGGGCCAGGCGATGGTGTCGGGTTGTTCCGGTAAAACCGGCACAATCGGATAGGGACGTGCCTGGATATCACTCACCGGATAGTCGTTCACCAGGATGCTGCCATAGCCATTCACGAAAGTAGTACGTGATGTGTGCCAGAGGAAGCGGCTTCTCACGCTTTTGTTCCTGGGTTTGACACTGTTCTTTACAAATCGGATGAAGGAGAAATTCAGGTCGGTTGCTTCCATCGATTCCTGTGTGCGATTTCCCACAAACAAAGCCGATGACATGTTTTTGGCTGCATAGCCGGTGATGATTGGCATCAGGGGGTTCAGGTAAAGAAAACCTCCCAGGAGAACGAGCAAAATAAAGACTACAAGAATGATGCGTACTTTTTTCATGGGAGCGAATATTTGAGTTGGTCAACAAAGATAGATAAAAAAAGCAGGATGTTTTGTTTACCCTGCTTCCTTAACAGTATGGCTGAAATGTCAATCCTCGAAAATCACGATTTTCACAATTTCGTCGCCCTGCTGAATCTTGTCAATCACTTCCAAGCCTTCAACCACTCTCCCGAAGCATGTGTGGTGACGGTCGAGATGGGCGGTATTGTCGCGACTGTGGCAAATGAAAAACTGCGAACCACCTGTGTCGCGACCAGCGTGTGCCATCGACAATACACCGCGGTCGTGATACTGGTTGTTACCATTGAGTTCGCATTTGATGGTGTACCCGGGTCCCCCGGCACCTGTGCCGTCGGGACATCCGCCCTGGATTACAAAGTTTGGGATCACCCGGTGAAATGTCAACCCATCATAAAAACCCTTTTGGGCCAGCTTCACGAAATTGGCCACAGTGTTGGGAGCATCCTCCTCATAAAACTTTACTTTCATGACACCTTTTCCTGTATGAATCTCTGCTCTGAACATAATTTTCTTTTTTGAATTTAAAATGAATCTGTAAAAATAACTATTTTGGCTTTCAAATAAAAATAGATGCTCACTTGCTTCTTAATATCCTCTCCATGGCCTTCCCCTTGGCCAATTCGTCGATTAACTTGTCGAGATAACGCGCTTTTTGTACAATGTCGTCTTCAATTTCTTCCACCCGATACCCGCAAATCACACCGGTAATTTTGGATGCATTGGGATTGAACTGGGGTGCTTGTGTAAAGAAAGTTTCAAAATTCATGTCGCCGGTCAGTATATTCTCCAACTCCTTTTTGCTGTATCCGGTCAGCCAGCAGATGATTTCGTCCACTTCTTCCTTGCTGCGGCCTTTCTTTTCCGCTTTCTCCACGTAGTAAGGATATACCCCAGGGAAGGATAATTTGTAGATTCTCTCCTGATTCTTCATTTTAATTACAGTTACATTGAGCGTTTTTTTATGATATTGATAACAATTGGTGCGATTACATGGTTCTTCAGTGTGTAACAAAAACTTCATAAACCTTTATACACTTTTGAATGTTTATATCGTATTATAAAAATCACATGGGCAAATCATTTCAAGCATGATGGAAATACATTCCACCAATTACTTCGATACTTTTATAGAAGTAGCTCCCGATACGAAAGTGAGTTGTGGTACACCGCCGCCGTTGAAAGATAAAAAGACGGTTGCCCAAATGCAGTATGACCTCATTGGCAACAATCCCTATAAATTCAGTTCAGACGATATCCTTTTTCAGGTGTATGCCGACAGGAATGATCTGAAAGAATCGGAATACAAACAAGCGCGAGAACAGTTCTTTTCGAAAGGACAGGCTTGCCTGAGAACTTCTCCATTGGCCAAAACTTATGGTTATGGCATTCACAACGACAAGTATGGAAAAATTGCATTGTATGGAATGGAGACCAAGGAATATACCAATTTTATCACAGACTCTGGAGTGGTCAAAATAAAAGCCATGAAGTCGGGGAAATAAAGAGATTAAACAATGCTTCGGCTTTTCATGCTATCCTTTTGGCATGCATCAACGAGTAAGCAAGGCTTATTCTGGTTCGGTATCTCCTTATATTTTAAGGGAGGGATAAGGGAGGGATAAGGGAGGGATAACGAAGGGATACAAGCGAAGTATACACGCAAGAGAAGTGAAATATCAAAGAATATAAACAGTAGAATATGGGATTTTTAAGTAAATTGTTTAGCATAACAGATAAAACATCGTTAAAAGAGAAAATTGACCAGGGCGCCCAGCTTTTGGACGTACGCACGGAGGAAGAGTTTGAAGCAGGGCACGCCAGGGGTGCGGTGCACATTCCACTCTCCCTGCTCCCGAACAAGTATGAAACCATGCAGCAAAATTCACCGGTGATAGTGGTTTGCGAAAGTGGGGCGCGTAGCGCTCAGGCAGTCCGATTCCTTATCAGCAGAGGCTTTGATGCGTATAACGGTGGAAGTTGGAGATCGTTTTCATAAATTTCTTGATTTCATTGTATGGAGATCATAATCATTAGTTTGGCGGCATTTTTTACAGCCGTGCTGACGTTCTTTTCCGGTTTCGGACTTGGAACAATCTTAACTCCTGTTTTTGTCCTATTTTTTCCGATTGACGTCGCCATTGCACTCACTGGCGTGGTGCATTTCTCCAATAACCTTTTCAAAATTGCATTGGTCGGCAGGAATACCGACAAAACAGTTTTATTGCGTTTTGGGATTCCGGCAATTTTTGCTTCGTTCGCAGGGGCATTTCTGTTGCTGAAAATTACCGTACTACCCACACTTTTACATTACGAACTGTGGGGCAAGACCTTTGAGGTCACACCCGTAAAACTGATAATTGCCCTGTTGTTAATTCTGTTTTCGGTACTTGAAGTTTCGCCCTCATTCCAAAAAGTTCAATTCGGTAAAGACAAATTGGTATGGGGAGGAATATTGAGTGGTTTTTTTGGCGGCTTGTCGGGTATTCAGGGCGCCATACGCAGTGCATTCCTGATAAAAAGCGGATTGTCGAAAGAGGCATACATTGCCACCGGTGTTGTGATTGCTTGTCTGGTCGATTTTACAAGACTTTCTGTTTATGCCACCCGTTTCACATCGGCAAACCTGCACGAAAATCTCACGCTTTTAATTTCGGCAACCCTGTCGGCCATTGCAGGGGCATATATGGGCAAAAGGGTGCTGAAAAAAGTAACCCTGCGGAGTATCCAACTTCTGGTAGCTGTCATGCTCATCTTTATTTCACTGGCTTTGGGTATGGGCTTAATTTAAAAAATGACGCAACTGACAAGAAGACAATATTCACAGGAATGAATATCAAAAATGCCTTTTCACAGGACGGCCGAAACCTCCCAAGCTGAGGGTAACCATGTGCATATTCCCTTCCAGAAAGGCATGTTTTCTCTTGTAGTCAGGCATGTAATAGGTGTAACGAATACCCAGGTACAATCCTCCAGTACGCGAGAGATCCGCATCCCGATCCCATGTGTTCAGCTGCAGTTCCACCCCCGCAAGGTAGTTTAGTGTAGCAAGCTCCTTGAACTCGTCCAGCTCCGGATATTTCTCTATCTCTGTATCCGTGGGGCCTATTCCCATTCCTCCGATACCAATGAATGGCAACAGCTTGCAATCGCTGCTTTGGTAGAGCGGATAATGCAGTGCCAGGTCGGCACCGACCAGATACCCCTTGATGCCGGTCGGCCAGGGTATATCATGGTGAGTCACCTCCCGTTTGGTTTTGGTCCCGGAATAATTGATGCGGAGAGAGAGGTCGAAATCATGGTAGAGCACGTTGAAAGCAAAGCCTCCTGCGATGTTGTTGCCAAAATGACGGCTCATTCCCCCGGTAAAAGCGTTATAGCCCAGGAACAATTCATAGCCAAATCCCCAGTCGGCAACTTTGAAGCGATGCCGTATAAAGCGACGGGTATAGTCGGCGTAGTCGCTCCCCTTGTAGGTCTCCAGAAAATCGGATGCCATCTTGTTCATCTCCGCCATTTCCGTTTCGTTGTCCACGTTTTGCGGCGTGAAGAGCAGCGCATAGAGATACAATTTGAGGAACTCCTTTTCTTCCCTGTTCAAATCTGTGTCATCAATGGTGATGGTCAACGGCAGATAGGATTCGGCCGATTTCCTTCCTACCTCCTGCGAGAGGCGATCGTCTTCGGAGATCATGCGCAACAGCGATGTAGGTCTGAATCTTTCAGGCATCACCCAGTAGCCGTCATGCTGCCAGTCGATGTCAGCAGAAATCGCCTTAACCTCCTGCAGCAGGATATCGTACTCTTCCGTCCAGAAGGAGAGAAGCCAGTATTCCACGGGCAGATAAACGCTGTAAGGGTTTCCAGTTTCACGGGTAAGATACGCTTTCACCTCCTTCAAGGCAAAGAGATCTCCCTTTTGCAGATGCTCCAGGGTAAGTGAGCGTCCTTTGGTGATCATTTCAAGGTCACTGCCTGGGCGGTTGAGAATCTCGTTCCGTAAAGAGTCGTTTTGCTGAGCAAGAAGCGTGACGGGGTTGAGTAGCAGCAAGAGTAGGAATGTGGGTAGAATCGATTTGATCATCGGTATAAAAGATTATGTTGAAACAAGGAACAGTGGTGTAATTTTTTTTTGACAAAATTAAAAAAATCTTCCGTTATGTGGTCTTTTATTTCCGATAATCATAAACATAAAATCCACGCACATTTCACCTCCCCATTTTCAACACGGGTGGATGTATCAATCGGAGTCATGGGTCGGATTTCAGCTTGCTGTAAATTTCCAGATCCGTAAAATGGCCACCCGTGAGCAGTTCACCCTGTCGCTCAATTCCTTCAAAGCTGAACCCCAGTCTCTTCGGAATGTTGCTGCTCGCACTGTTTTCCACAGCACATTTTATCTGAATTCTATTGATTCCCAGTTTATGAAAGGCATATTCGCAAAGCTTGCAGACTGATTTTGTGACGATTCCCTGTTTTTGGTATTTTTCGGAAAGCCAATAGCC
>CAZRRC010000002.1:94583-101684 GCA_964602395.1 uncultured Proteiniphilum sp.
AGACTGATTTTGTGACGATTCCCTGTTTTTGGTATTTTTCGGAAAGCCAATAGCCGATTTCTGTCTTTTTATTTTGTACGTCGGTGTCTTTAAAGCCAATCAGTCCCACAAAACGGTCACTTTGTCTGATGGCGAATACATGTTCAAACCGGTCCAGCGGAGCATTCACTACGGAGCCCACATATCTCTCACTGTCGGAGATGTCTTTGGTGAACGCTACAAAAGGCAACCATTTCCCCAAGTAATCTCTCTGACTGTCAATCGTCTCAAAAATATCTTTTGCGTCGGATTGCACCAATTGTGTTAGCTTTATCTCCTGATCTACGTCAATTGTCATCATGATATGCTCTTATATTGTTGTTATGAATACCTCAAACGGCCTTCCTCATTTCATTTGTCTCTCCACCGGTTCATAATACATCACCACAGCTCCGCTGGAAAAGGTTTTCGTTTTAGTGAGTTTTAGGGTTATCCTATTATTCAGGTTGTGGAATAGAGGTAGACCGCTTCCGGCGATGACGGGATGGATGCAGAGCTGGAACTCATCCACCAGTCCCAGTTTCATTAACTGGATAATCAAACTGCGGCTTCCTACCAGCACATTGTCCCCGGATTGTTGTCTGAGCGCTCCAACTTCCTGTTTCAGTGTTTGGGTTGCCAGACGGGCACTTTTCCAGGTCACATTTTTGAGCGTATGGGAGAAAACAATCTTGGGTGTTTTGTCCATGATATGGGCAAATTCATCGATCACAATGTTGCCTGTCGGGTTCTCAACCACATTCCGCCAGTATTCCATCAGCTGGTACGTGATTCTTCCGTATAACATGAGGTCTGTACTTCTTATGAGGTCGGCATAGTGCTGATGTATTTCGTCGTCGGGGATAATTGCGTCGTGGTCGCAATATCCGTCGAGGGTCATGTTAATCCCTGCAATTATCTTTTTCATCTTAAATGACTTTTCGTTTTGTGAAAGAGCTGTGGAAGTTTTCAAACTTTCAGTATTCCCCTGAAGCCCCGTGCGGCATAGTAGGATTCGGCTCCATTGTGATAGATGAAGGTGCGGCCATAGCGGGAGTCGCCGAATAGTCCTCCGCCACGTTCACGGACTTCTGTCGGCGCCATAATCCAGCTAGAGGTTTTCTGGTCGAACTCACCCAGTTTCTGCAGGTAGGTGTATTGGGCTTCGTCCAATACATGAATACCCATCTCCTTAGCCATGCCCAAGGCACTGCCTTTGGGCTTGTTTTCCTTGCGTGATTGTAAGGCAGCTTCATCATAGCAGAGGCTACGGCGACCTTTGGGACTTTCGGGCGAGCAGTCACAAAAGATGTATTCCCCGTTTTCGGTATCATAGCCTATTACGTCGGGCTCTCCACCGGTCTCCTCCATCTCGTTGATCGACCATAGTTTATCCATATTTTCCCTCAGCTTTTGTTGGATATCTTCCCAATTTAATTGGGGATGGCGCTGCATATGCTGTTCGAAACGCTTTTTCAGGACATCGAGCAACGATTCCTGTTGTTCCTGTGAGATGTTGTTTTTTTTCAACCGATTCATATTATTTTAATCTTCAGGTTTTGTCGCACAAAGAAACGATATTTTATTGCTTTTCTGAGAATATCTGAACTATTTCAAATAGGCTTCTACCAATGATACCCAATAAGCTGCACCAAGGGGTAATAAGTCCTGATTAAATACATATTGCGGGTGATGTACCATAAAACCTTGCCCATTGCCTGCCATCACATAATTACCTGGACATTTTTCGAGCATAAAGGCAAAATCTTCACTGCTCATCAGCGCATCCGCATTTCTTATCACATGGTCTTCTCCAAAAGTCGCAGCGGTTACGTCGGCGGCCCATCTGGTATTTTCAGGCGTGTTCACCAACACCGTTCCGGGAATCCCTTCTCTGATTGTATAGGTACAATTGAATGACTCGGCTTGTGATTTGGTAATACTGCGAATTTTTTCAAGTACCATCTTGCGCACGTCATTGTCCATATTTCTGATACTTAATTTCAGTAAAGCTGTTTGTGGTACTACATTACCCGCATTCCCTGATTGGAAAGCGCCTACGTTTACGACGGCCTGCTTCCAAGGCGATACATTCCGACTGACAATGGTCTGCAATGCCATCACCAATGATGCACCACATACAAGCGGGTCAATCCCCAGTTCCGGCATGGAGCCGTGAGAGCCTTTGCCGGTGAGTTCTATTTCCCAGTTATCGACGGCAGACATGGTCTCTCCTTCACGGAAATAGAATTTTCCAAATTCCAATCCGGGAATATTGTGCATGGCATATACGGC
Organism: uncultured Proteiniphilum sp.; assembly: GCA_964602395.1. GTDB lineage: Bacteria > Bacteroidota > Bacteroidia > Bacteroidales > Dysgonomonadaceae > Proteiniphilum. Next base: position 96,897 of record CAZRRC010000002.1, read on the forward strand.
ATCCACAGGAAAACGCTCAAACAGTCCATCGGTTATCATTGCACGACTTCCTTGCATGGTTTCTTCACCCGGTTGAAAGAAAAAGCGTACGGTTCCATTGAAGTTTTTCGTTTCGGCAAGGTATTTAGCGGCTCCAAGTGCCATGGCTGTATGGCCATCGTGGCCGCAAAGATGTGATCGTCCTTCTTTGCTACTTTTGTATGGTAAATTGTTGTCTTCCTGAATAGGCAGTCCGTCAAAATCGGCCCGAATACCGATGACTTTCTCACTATCACCTACCTTTAACGAAGCGACCATGCCATATTTGCCCACGCCTTCTGTCAATTCATAAGCGCCAAATGATTTGATCACCTCTGCAATATACAGGGCTGTATTTTCCTCTTGCATCGATAGTTCGGGGCGCTCGTGCATGGCTTCCTGCCATGTTTTTAATTCATCTTTGTTATTTTTTAATGCATCTATTAGTCTTGTTTTCATTTGGGTAATTATTAAAACATTCATAAATAGTTAGAGCTTAAAATTTAATTAGTCTTTGGACTTTCCTGGTAATTTAGGAATGGTAATCATAATACTAAGAATTGCCAAGATAATCATCATGAGGTTTACACTCAATCCAATTGTAGCCGCCTGACGCACCACAACATTGTCCTGACGTCCTACAAAGGTCAATACACCTTCTAGCCATTGAATATGACTGCCGATATTGAATGCTGCAAAAACACCGGCAGAGATAGCAACCCCAAGTGCAGCACCCAGTGAGGATGCCATTTTATAAATACCAGAACCGGCTCCAGCCTGATCCTCTGGCAAGTTGGACAAAGCTGCATCAGTGGATGGCGTAGCATAAAAGGCCAAACCTAGTCCAAACAATGTATAAGATATTATGGCGAGTATTTTGTACGTACTGGTCATGACATTGGTAAACATAAGAAGGATAATAGCCAACCCTACGATGAGCGAACCCCAAATCATGGGCTTTCGTGCTCCAAATCGCTGCAACAATTTTTCACCCATACGGATGAACAATACAATGGCAATGGCATACCCTAAAGTTAGCATGCCGGCTTCCTGTGCAGAAAGGTTTCCGCCAACCTGCAATAACATGAGTGATACGATTAACATTCCTGCAGTTCCATTGAGCAAGAAGTTAGAAATAGTAGCACCGGTAAAAGTCATGTTCTTGAACAGTTTAAAATCTATAAAAGCACCTTTTTTCCCTTTTTCGATATAGATGAATATGATTGAAAAGAGGAGTGTTGCTGCAATTAAAACAATACCTGCAGCACTGGTAAAGCCTAATTGTGCTCCTTTGGTCACTAATATTTGCAAGGCAATCATTGCCAGCATAAATGTAAAGATACCCGCATAGTCACTTTTGCCATGTTCTTTGCGTATTGCCTTACTTTCTGGTGTACCTTTTATCATGATGAGGCCGATTATTGAAAGAGCAGCAGCGGCAAAGAAAATCCATCTCCAACCCACATCGACCATCAATCCGCCAAAGAGTGCAGCAAACCCCGAACCACCCCATGATCCCATAGACCATAATGAAATGGCACGTTGGCGTTCTTTACCTTCCCAATAGGCTTTTACCAATGCCAGACTGGCGGGCATAATGGCGGCAGCAGAAAGTCCTTGAAAAATACGGCCAAAAATTAAAACCACATCAGCGGCACGGCCTGTCGGTGTAAATCCGACTAATAGAGACCCAATAATACTAAAATAAAAACCGATACGAATCATTTTCACTCGTCCGATCTTATCGGCCAACCCGCCAAATACAACAATAAAAATGCCTGAAAACAATGCTGTGATGGATACCGCAATATTCATCATGGATACATCCATGTTGAGGTCTTTCGCCATGTCAACATTGATGTTTAATGTGGTTTGTGCAAAGAGCCAAAAAGCCAATACGCCAAGGATGATACCCAATAATAATTTATCATTTCCTTTGAACTCAATTGAATTTGTCATATCAGTAATTTTATTATTGTTACATATTGATTGATATTCAATGGCTTGTGTTTCTTTTGTTTTTCATAATTTGGATATGTAGAAATGGAAGAACTGTTTCTTTTGTTTAACGTTTATTTATCTGTTTTGGTTCGGATTGATTGGTTATAGCTGTATTACAAAATAACAGCCGGCTAATTGTCACAGAAGCCGACTGTTGATGAATGCTGCTTGTGATTTTTAATTTCTGGAATCGACCGAAAATAAGAAATCTTGAACGACCCGTGTTGTTTTCATCATTCCGGTTTTTTATTGATAGTGAGAATCCATTCATTGCCCTCTACTGATAGTTCGCAGATGCCTCCCATATAGTTGGCAATTTCGGACCATACGTTCTGACTAAAGATGAACAGATCTTCAGGTGTAATATTCCATTCTTTATTAATGACCGGTGAAAGAAATTTAGCTTTTAAGGTCGTTTCATCCCGTTCCAGTACTTCCACATTGGTAGACATGATTTGGAGTCCCCAGATAAATCCATTGACCAATCCATCAAATCCCAATGACTGATTCCAGGTTTTTGCAAATCGTTCACCCATTATTCTACCGGATTCTGCCGGTGTTATTCCTGCTTGCTTAAAATAATCAATGTCGTTGCAGATAAGTGACCATCCGTGATTTATAGCTCAGTTAGCTTTACTGAGAGCTGGTGAATTTTCTTTTTGATATTTCTCTTCAATAGCTTCTGAAAAAGTCAGCGGGTTATTCATGTTAAAATAATATTTTTTTATTTTCCAGACACCCTCTACCCGCTCAAGAAGATAAATTTCAAAAAAATCTCGCACCTCTACTTTTACTGTCCAGTCTCTTGTCTCAATGAAACGTGTCATTACAAGTGCTGAATTAGGACCTGTAACATCCACAGTAACCTGCTTTACATCATCTTTAATGCCTGACACCTCATCGAAAAAAGACTTTATTGTTTCACGCAAAGGCACAACTTTACCATCGGGTTGGATCATTTGGGCATCGTCAACATACATATCCTGTATCACATCCCATTTCTTCTCTTGAAATAGTTTGATGTAGTTCAATACAAAATCTTCTGCAGATTTCTTCAGATCTTCCTGACCCAACGCTATTACAGGAAACAGAAATAATAGTAACAATATTTTTTTCATAATTGGATGTCATTAATTTGTGTCCATTGGTTGATAGTATTCATTCCAGATCAACACTTTCCATTGCTCGTCTACTTTTTTCAATAAAAATTGTATCCCTACATCCTCGTAATGTATGACAGTATCATTTTTCATCGTGATTTCCCAGTCTCCGACAGCCGTATACAATACCATTCCTGAATTGAGTACCGTATATTTTTCAAATTGCATGGTAGCCTGCTGATGATCGACCGCTGCTATCATCTTACCCCAGGAGGAGATGGTCTGCTCATAATTTTTGACCGCTCCTTCTCCGAATGCTGTAAAATCGGGAGATTGAAGGAATATTGATCTGAAAGGTTCTATATCTGCGTTTTCAACTGCCTGAAAAATGTTGTCAATCAATACACGCGTCTCATTCGTAATTTTTTCTTTTTCACTGTCTGTGAGTGGCTTGTCGTTGCCGATACAGGACCCCAGAAGGATGAGTGCAACAAGAAAAAGTTTTGTTTTCATCTTTCTATTTTTTATTCATTGTGATGATCCAGTAATCGTCTTCAGCAGACATTTCGAAGCTGGTCTCCAAATAATTGGCTATTTCAGTCCATACGTGGCTGTTATATATGAACAACTCTTCGGGCGTAACATCCGTGGACTTGTCAACGATTGGCGCAACAATTTTTGCTTTAAAGGATGTATCGTCTCGTTTCAGCACTTCCATATAGGGTGATATGATTTGGAAAAACCAGATAAATCCGCCGGCAACATCATAAAATTCCATTGGTTTATCAAAGTCTTTTGCATATCTTTTTCCCATTAGTGTACCAGATTCTGCCGCAGAAATTCCTGTTTTTTTAAAATGCTCAATTTCATAGCTCGTTAGAGACGAGATATGATTCATAGACCAGCCAAGCTTATTTATGATCGGCGAATTTTCTGTCTGATACTTCTCTTCAATTGTTTTGGCAAAAACAAGAGGATAATTCTGGCTGAAATAATTCTTTTTTAATTTCCATGAGCTGCCTGTTCTTTCCAATAGATAAATTTCAAAATATTCAAGTGATTTGGCTTCTCCTAACCAGTCCATTGATTCGATGCAGCTTGTTGTGACAAATGCTGAATTGGGTGGTACAATATCCGCTATAATGTATTTTACTTCAATTTTATAGTTGGTAATTGTATCACCGAATTTTTTCAAATTAGACTGCAAAGTTTCGCGCAATGGCAGAACTTGACCATGAGGAAAAATAAATTGTGCATCCTCGGAAATCTTATCCTTTAATAGATCAAAATTTGCTTCTTGACATAACTTGTAGTAATTGTGTACAAATTCTTCGGCTGATGTCTTCAGATCTTGCTGACTGAAGGCAATTGCAGGAAGTAAGGCCAATAAGAATAATAATTTTTTCATGAGTGTAATTTATGATGCTATTTTATTCATTTTGAAAGCCTGTATGAGTGTAAAAACTACTTCACGCAAATTTACATCCTATTCATTTTATTAAAATGTGCAAGATGTTTGTATTCAAACGAAGAGCTGGCATAAGCCAGATTCATACCGCAAAAGGATTTGTGATGACATGCAGGTGAAAAGACCTGAGACTTGTTGAGATTTAAGGACGGACTTCTATTAATGATAGACGTTGCCGTCTGATAGAAATGGTGGGTTCAT
>CAZRRC010000003.1:0-66205 GCA_964602395.1 uncultured Proteiniphilum sp.
CCCAGCCTTTTTTTATTTGTCTGTAGCATCCTTCGCAATCGGTATCTCTCGCTTCACACTCTGGCTCAATGAGATCATGGTCTCGGTAGCTACTACCCCGGGAATCTCCTGGATGCGGTTATTCAACAGATCCATCAGGTGTTCGTTGTCGCGGGCATAAAGCTTGATCAGCAACGTATAGGGTCCGGTAGTAAAATGACACTCCGTCACTTCCGGTATCTTGTCGAACTCGGGAATCACGTTTTTATACATGGATCCTTTCTCCAGTTTCACACCGATATAAGCACTCGATGCATAACCTAGTACCTTCGCATTTACATGGTATCCTGAGCCGGTAATCACATCGTTTTCAATCATCCGCTGTACACGCTGGTGGATGGCAGCACGCGAAACGCCACACTGCTCCGCCACATCCCTAAAAGGAATGCGTGCATTTTGTGAAATGATCTCCAAAATTTGTCTGTCCAGTTTGTCTATTTTCTCCATGAAAGTTTGTTTTAATAATTACCCCAAAAGTAATAAAATTCTATCATATTATGACAAAATGGAACATTAATTTTGGCAAAAACCTTCTTTTATGTTAGAAACAAGGGTATAAAAGCCCTCATTCTATCGTTTTGATAAAATTTTGATACCAGCTTTCGGCCACGGTCCAATCGAAAGGCGAGGTGATTTTGAAATTATTTTCCTCTCCTTCAACCAGCAGGATTGGACATCCTTCTCTTTCAACAACGGAGGCATCATCGGTAAAAGCCGGATCATAGGAAGTGGTATAGGCTCTTTTTATTTCAGCAGCGGGAAAAACCTGCGGCGTCTGAACCAATCTCAACTGTTTCCGGTCGAGCATGCAGCTGCCGCTATCGGTAAGCTGCCGTACACTATTGGTTTCTTCTACCACCGGGATCACTCCGCAATCATGTTGCTTCGCAGCATCAAAACACTTGGAAATCAGCGCGGTGCTCACAAAGGGGCGGGCCGCATCATGCACGGCCACCATCTCGTCATCGGCAATCAACTCTAACCCATTTTTTACAGAGTGAAACCGTGTCTCTCCTCCCTGTACAAGGTTGTGCCGCACAAAAAAATGATGGGTTATACATAACTCTTCCCAAAGAGACTGAAATCCGGCGGGAAGCACGACCACAATCTTCATCTGCACATTGTAACGGTGAAATGCCAGCAGGGTATGCATCAACATCGGCATACCCCCTATCGATTGAAACTGTTTCGGAAGTTCACCTCCTGCACGCAACCCTTTGCCGCCCGCAACAATGATTACACTCTCCTTTCTATCGGGATTCATACGATGTCGTCAAGGATTTTCTGCAGTTCATTCTCCGTCTTTGTCAGCTTCTCTTTGCAGAAAGCAATCAGCTCCGATGCTCTTTTCACCTTTTCGGTGAGGATATCCACATCCATTTCGCCCGATTCAATCGCTTTCACGATGGCCTCCAGCTCTTTCTTTGCCTCAGTAAAAGTTTGTTTTCCCATTTTCCTTTTCTTTTGATGACGTATAAAATCAGGCATGGCGCTCCTCCGGCGGGTCGTCCGACAGATTCACACCGGTAACCAGTGAACTGGAACTGCCATCCTTAAAATAGGTCTCGATGGTGTCGCCTGCCTTCAGGTCCTTCAGGGAGGTGATTATTCTCCCCTCCTTCAGGGTGAGTGTATATCCGCGACGAAGCACATTGAGTGGAGAGACCAACTCCACGTACTGCTCCCTGTTCTCAATGAGATGACGCTGTTGCAACAGATGTTGTTTCAACGCGTGCAGCATCGTTGTGGTTACCTGCTGCACTTCTGCACGTTCTTTTTGCAACAAACGGGTCGACAGATGTACTACCTCCCTAGACCAGGAAAGAAGCAGATTCGTTTCTTTTAACACGATGGCTTCACTCTCTGCTACGATGCCATCCTGCAAAGCGATGAGGTCCGACAAGGTTTTTCCCACATGGTTGATGAAAAACTCAGCGACTGCCGTAGGTGTCTTGGCACGTGTATGTGCCACCATATCCAGCACGGTGACATCCCGTTCATGCCCGATTCCACTCACCACGGGAAGCGGAAACTGTGCCACATGGGCCGACACACCATAGGAATCAAAGCAACTCAGATCGGATGACGCACCCCCACCACGGATGATGGCCACCGCATCGAACAGGTGCTGGTATTGAAATATCTTTTCCAGAGCGGCTATGATCGACGCCTCGCTTCTGTCGCCCTGCATCACGGCCGGAAACAGTTTCGTGTAGAAAACAAGGCCGTTTTGATTCTTCAGGAGCTGATCGCGAAAGTCCTCATAACCGGCAGCAGTAGGTGAAGAGATTACCGCAATTCGGTTTGCCGGCTCCGAAAGCACAAGCTCCTTGTTGAGGGTAAGTACACCCTCCTCCTCCAATTGTTTCAGCACCAGCTGCCGCTGGCGGGCAATCTCTCCCAGTGTAAACGAAGGATCGATATCGATTACGGAGAGTGAGTAACCATAAAGCTCATGAAAATCGACCGATACCCTGACAAGCACATTGATCCCCGATGTGAAAGGCTGACCGGTTTCCTGCTCGAAATAGACCGAGAGCATCTGAAAAACGCCCGACCAGATTACGCCCCGGGCCTTCGCGACGATGGACTGTCTGACACCGTCTTTTTCAATGAATTCAAGATAACAGTGCCCGTTTCTATTGGGACGCACATCGCTGGTCTCTGCCCGAATCCAATAGGTGTCGGGCAGGTGATCGCGAATGGCGTCGCGCACCCGGAGATTGAGTTCCGTCAATGAAAGCGATTTATCAAACATGGCCCTTATAATGAGAAACAAAAATAGCACAAATTCAATGATAAGCCACACCTTCAGAAAGGAAAAACCGGATAAACCCATGTCTATCCGGTTCTACACACCAGCGTACCAGCTCCATAAAGAGGAACTTATTTTTTCTTTTCAAAACTCTTGGTCATCTGCTGCACATCCTGCAGTTTAAAATTTCCGAGAAATTGCATGATCACACTTTCACCATCGTTACCATCCACAACCATGATCAGCTCTTCGATATTTTCCGGTTTCCCTTTCATGAAAAAGTTGACAAGTTCGCCATCATCCGATTTTACACGCATCAGCAGCTCATAGTTTTGTTCCTTTATGCGACTGTTGGCTACCGTCATCATCTCCTGTGCAATTTTACTGTTCTCGGAGGTAAGGATGAGTATGGAACTGAGCTTTTCAATAAAATTCGTTACATCTACCCCACTAAATTGCGTTTTGGAATCTTTGGGAAGCAACGACATCATGTTCTTCGAAATATAGACACAGGTGACACCATCCATATCTGTAAATTTCTCAAACGGATTCTTTTGCGCAAAAAGCAAGGTCACTGCGAAAGTAAGCGCAAGGGTAAAAATAATCTTCTTCATTATCTTGTTTTTTAATTTGTTATTCATTCTGTGATGGTTGATCTACCTGTGTGTCTGCAGCCTTTTCGCTGAGCAGCTGATCAATAATTTTAAACGTTTTATCGACCTGTTCATCGGCTTTTTCCATTGCGCTGGTTCCTTTCGAAAAATTGTGTGAAAACAGCTGCAATGCATCCACGATTGCCTCCTGTGATTCCTGCGGTGTATCGAATGTCTCATTCAGCCCTGATTGGTTCCCAACATTTTGATATTGGTACCAAAAACCAATACCGATGACAAGCAATACAGACGCCGCAATGCCAATGATCCGCTTTCTGAATTCAATTTTATTGTGAAGCGTCGCACGTTTTTTCTCTCCTGCCTCCTGTGCCTCCCACACATCGATCATGGTAGCTATTTTTTGTTCCAGTCCAGGAGGGACGGATGTTTTAGCCGCGGAAAGAGCTTGAAAGACATTCCGGTCCACATTACCCTGTATGGGATCCAACTCCTGTGTGAAATAGTTGAGCAGCAGTTCTTCTTCCTTGCTGTTGGTTTCACCTTTGTAGAATCGATCGATCAATATCTCTATGTTATCTTGCATATATATTCTCAAATTTTTCTTTTATCGTTCTTCTTGCTCTCGACAGAAGCTGACGCACATTGGTTTGCGTGAGTTGCATTGCTTCTGCAACCTGCGGAATGGGAAGGTCGCTGAAGTGTCGCAGGCGCATGGCCATTTGCTGTGACTCGGGGAGCGTGGCGAGCAGGTTTTCTACTTTTCCAAGCATCTCCTTCTGTTCTACGGTGTTGTCTGCCGATTCTTCTTCAAATAAATCATACAGCGACGAAACGGGAATGCTTGGTCGACTCAGTTTGCGTCTGTACCGATCTAAGGCCATGTTTCTTGTTATGGAGATGATGTAAGCTTCATCATGCTGCACCATGGCCAGAGTCTCCCGTATCTTCCACAACTTTTCATAGACCTCCTGCACAACATCTTCTGCCTCTTGCCTGTCGCACGTGATGGCAAATGAAATCCTGTAGATTAATCCGTTGAACGGTAGAAACCGGTTTTTGAATTCATTTCCCTCCATTGCCCAGGTTTTCAATATCCGAAGGTCTTATTTTCCCTTTTAAATGTACCAGCTCCGGACTGTTACCCATGGTGATGATCACCATCTCACGAATCATGTTGTCCTGAAACTTCAAAAAGATGCGTACTTTCTCATCGGGTTCATTCTCACTTAGAAAAAGTTCATATTGATCATCCCTGAACTTAAGGGCAGTCTCGTTAAAACGATCTTTTACCTCCTGCGTACACTCCTCGAGCGACAAGACACGAACACCGGATATCTTACTGTCTGAATCATTATCCAGAAAAGATTTTCCAAACATCATCGCCAGTCCGTTTAAATTCACGTTGGAGGCGTTCGATTCCCGGGCAAACTCATTATAAAGGGCACTCAACGATGTCTGGGCATAAAGGGTTACGACAAGCAGACCGCAGGCAATAACCATGAAAATTCTTTTGTTCATACGATGATAGATAATTACGTTACAAATTAGTCTTTATAATGAAGACGAACCTGCCCCGGTTTTGTGACAAAATGCTGCAGAAAAATTAGAATGAGAAACGCAATACTTTTTGCAGGTATGGCGATTTAATAAGAAGATGAACGAACTGGCTGGTTTTTTTATAGGCGCCGGGAACAGAAACCCGAAATGACTCCTTGTCAGAAGTATGGGTTGAGATCAATTCGCCCGACTCATCGAGGAGGCATACATACCAGTCATCGGGAGACAAGTCGGTTTGGGTGAATGTGATGAGAAAATCATTTACTGAAGGACGGCTGAGAGAAAAAGATTCCTCGGTATGTGGAGCCTCTACTACCGGCAATGTGGCCAACACCTTAGGCATTGCCTTTTGAAAATCGGGAATTCCGTTTCCGTATACCGAATCGGGCATCAAATACCGGTCGGATGATTGTTTGATAATGTCAATCAGTTCTGCACGATGCAGGTCGGGGTTCACCGACCAGAGCGATGCAATCAGGCCTGCCAGAAAGGGGGAAGAGAGCGATGTGCCGTTGGTAAAACCGATCAGGCCCTCTTGTCCGATGGTGATCGTTCCTTTTCCCACCGAAACCAAATCGGGCTTGACGCGTCCGTCTTCCATGAGTCCGTGAGAACTGAAGGAGGCAATGACGCTATCGGTGCCCACCGCTCCCACTGCCAGCACATGCCTGGCATCGCCGGGAGGGGTGATTTTCTGCCAAGGTTTGTTCCCTTCATTTCCGGCACTCACCACAATAAGCATTCCCTTTTCAAAGGCAACGTCTGCCGCACGCGACATGAAGGAAACCTCGCCTGTGAGGTCGGAAAAGCTATAGTTCAGATGATTGTCATCAAAACGATTGTAACCAAGCGAGGTATTAATCAAATCGATCCCCAGGCTATCGGCATATTCAATGGCCCGCACCCAGTAATCTTCCTCTACGGGGTACTCGCTCCGCACATCCTCTGAACGCAGCAACCAGTAAGCTGCTTCGGGTGCCGAACCCATCATCAGTCCGGGTTGATAAACAGCCATTGTCGACAACACCTTGGTCCCGTGATCACTCGTCGCAAATATGTCACTCTCGGGCACAAAATTCTTGAATCCGCTCAATTTCACCGTATCAAACCAGGGAATCACATCAAAATTGGTGAATCCGGCATCGATCACGCCCACCTCGATCCCTTTACCCTGGAATCCGGCGAGTAATAGCTTCTGGGCATTGTGCACCGCAAACTGATTATCTGTAAGTCCAAAAGGCTGATCTTCTTTACCGGATGGCACAGCACCGCTGCGCTCCAATCGGGGGCGCATCTGCACGCTGCTTCTCCAGTCTTTTCCACGCCATACATATTGCACCGTATCGACAAAAGGAAGCGAGAGCACCCGGTTTATTGTCAGGCTATCCACTACCTGCACCGTCATGGTTTGAAACCATTTGCTGTGTGAAACCACCTCCACACCTGCCAACTTCATCAATCTGAAATAATCTCGCGAAATGGGGAAATCGGTTTCATCGATGACCACATTTTGCCGCTGTTTTCTGTCAATGGCCTTTTTTGTAAGAAACCGAGCTGGTTCATCAAGGCTGTATGTGGTTTCTCCCTTGTCTTTCAGATAGACCCGGAACTTGTAGTGCAGCGAATGTGGAGACGCTTGTCCAAAAGAGCACAGAGCAGAACAGAGCAAGATGAGAATGGATAGATTCCGCATAAAAAAAAGTTATTTACAGCGCTGGGGGGAATGGTTCAGGTAGCGGGGAGATGGAATCTTGCAGACCATTCCGGTTAATCCTTTCGGGTAAAGCGATCCCTGATCTTTTGTTTTCGCTTCAGCAAGAAAAACAGCGACACCACCAGCAAGGCACTGATACCTATCACAGCAAAATATTCACCCCAGTTACCCGACTCGCTGTATCGCGGATAACTGATGTAAGCCATGATTGCTAAATAGAGAAGCAATACCGCAGGGAAAAGAACGTGTTTTTTTATTTTTCTACTCATGAGAGGTACTGTGATCAGGAGCATTTTTCACATCCGACATCAGCTCGGCGAAACGTCTTATTTTTTGTTTTGAAAGCTCCACCTCCAGCTCTTCTTTCTCCATCATTTGGGTGGTCACGATCCGTTCCCAAAGATTTAATTTCAGTTCATTCACCTCACCACCAAAATAATCACGCACAACGGCACGCTGCCTCAGTTTCTCCGGGAAAGCTTCATCCAGTTGTTTCTGTGCTTCTTCGCCCCTATGAATGCAGCTGATGAAAAGGCCAAGCCGTTTAGTGATCAGTAGATCGAGGTGTTCCGAACAAAATGTAGCAATCTCCTCTTCGACTTTCCCTTCATGGATAGCCCCTCCCACAATGACAGAATTATACTTGGTGAGATCGGGCAGTATTTCTCGTTTACTCAGATTGCAAATGTCCACTTTACCTTCTATCAGCCTGAACAACTCACGGGCACATTTATCCACTGTCCCGTGGTTCGACGAATAAACAATCAGTGTATTGTCCATGGGAGTTAGTTCAGTTTCTCCAAAATAGCAAGCAGATAATCATACGCTTTACCCACGCTTTCAATTTTCACTGCTTCATCGGGTGAATGGGCTCCAGTGATGGTGGGTCCAAAAGATACAATATCGAGTTTCTGTGACACGTTCGATTGGATGATACCACACTCAAGACCGGCATGTATGACCATCACCTTAGGACGTTGATCGTATTTCTCCAGATAAACCCGTTCCATCAGTGCCAATAACCCAGAATGAGCATTGGGTTGCCAGCCGGGGTAGTCACCATCGAACTCCACCTTTGCACCAGCCAGCCGAAAGAGGCTTTCCACAGAGGAGCAGACCCAATCTTTGCGGCTTTCGGAAGAGCTCCGAACCAGCAACTTCACTTCAATCTGATCTTCAGTCGATTTTATCATGGCCAGGTTAAGTGAACTCTCTACCACACCGGGAAAATCGGCCAGGTAACTGATGACACCATTGGGACAGCCCTCCACTGCATTGATGAGGTCATCCTGTATCTCTTCCGGCAGCAGTGCAGTGGGTAAATCAGTACGTTCAGCTTTAAAAGAAATGCCATCTTCAATGCCTGCAAAATCTTCCCGGAACAATGTTTCATATTCTTTCACCAGATCGATCAAATCATCGGACAGTTGTTCAGGAATGGTCAATACCACGAAAGATTCACGTGGAATGGCATTGCGAAGTGATCCTCCCTGAATATCAGCGATCCGGGCTTCATAATTCGTGACCACATCTTTCAGGAAACGGTTCATTAGCTTGTTCGCATTGGCGCGTCCCAAGTGAATCTGCACACCCGAATGTCCTCCTTTCAATCCCCTCAGGCTGATCTTGAATGCAATATCCCCCGGGTCTATCATCACATCGGACTGGAATTGAAAAGAGATATTCACATCTCTACCACCGGCACAGCCGATGCACAATTCGCCATCCTCCTCGGTATCGAGATTCAACATCACGGCTCCTTCCAACATGCCGCCTTCAAGGCCGTTGGCACCATCCATACCGACCTCTTCATCCACCGTAAAGAGTGCCTCAATGGCAGGATGTGCCAGCGAAGCGTCTTCCAGCACAGCCATCATCATGGCACATCCAACGCCGTTATCTGCTCCCAGGGTGGTGGAATGTGCTTTCACCCACTCACCGTCGACAATGGTTGCGATGGGGTCTGTAGCAAAATCATGAGCCACATCGGCATTCTTCTGGGGAACCATATCGAGATGCGATTGCAATATCACTGTTTTGGCTCCTTCATACCCTTTTGTAGCAGGTTTCTTGATCACCACATTACCCACCTTGTCCTGTATTGTTTCCAGATGGAGAGATTGTCCAAAGTCCATCATGAACTGGGTTACCTGTTTCATCTGACCCGTAGGACGGGGAATTTGGGTGAGGGAATAAAAATGTTTCCACACATTTTTCGGGTTGATATCGAGTATTTCTGCTGTAGCCATATTGTTGATCTATTTAATTATTTTTTCTGTAGTTAATTTTTCGTTTTCTCTTTTCACATAAGGCAGGGCGAACACACCAAACAGCCCGTAAAGAATTTGCCAAACCGACTGGATGGTAAACACAGCTCCAGCAAACGCAAGTGCCTGGTTCTCAACCACACCCAATACCAGGAGCGAGGAGATGACCATAAAGTGCCAGGGACCTATTCCGCCCTGTACCGGCACGGAGATACCAATGTTGGTCATTGCGAAAACAATCAATCCTGCAAGTGGCCCAAGTTCTTTGGTGAAATCGAATGCAAAGAAGCAAATGTAAAAATACAAATAAAAACAGAACCAAATCAGAATTGTATAAATAATAATGAGCCACTTCTCTTTCATCTTCCCGATCATCTTCAAGTCATACTTCACCGTGTAAAGAAGTTTACTGATTTTTACCATGAAGGGTTTCTTCCTAAAAACCGTCAACATCAATACCACAACCAACAACAAGGCTACAAGAAAAAGCTGGATCCACACAGAGGAAAAAATGGCCGACATCTTTTCTGCAAACTGGGGGTTGCCATGGAAATAAGAGATGAAAAAATCGATGTAAAGTGCCACGCTGACGAAGATTACCAACAAACCTGCCAACACGTCAATCACTTTATCCACCAGGAATGTTTCGACTGTTTTGCCAAAGGGTATTTTATCATATTTGCTCACCACCCCACACCGCCAGATATCTCCTGCACGGGGCAGTACGAAGTTCACTGCATAGTTTCCCAAGGTGGCATACACAATGCTGGTACGGGGAGGGTGATAACCAAGTGAGTTCACAAAAAGTTCCCACCTCAATCCCCTCAGTATATTTCCCAAGAGTCCAAAAATCAGGGAAATCCCGATAATAACGAGATTACCGGATTTTGCGATCTGCCACAACTCACCCAAATCGGTATTGCGGTACATCATCCATATAATCAACAACCCCAGCAGCAACGAAAGCACTGTCTTCAGCGCACTCTTCACGGATTCTGCACTTATTTTCACTTTTTAGCTGTTTATTTTCTTATGCAACCTGTATCACAACAATATACAAAGGTGCTCAAACTCTTATAAATCAACAATTGCAACTTGTTTTTAGATAATGTTTGAATTAATATATATAATAAAAATGTTACCTTTGTGGCCGTAAAGATAGGGAATAAACGCCATATTGCAATGATTCCGGTAAGAGCAAAAAAAAACCTAGGGCAGCATTTTCTCAGGGATGAGATGATTGCAGACCGCATCGCGGCTACGCTCGACGACTTCCCCTCACTACCAGTGCTAGAGGTGGGTCCTGGTACCGGTATGCTCACTCAATTCCTACTGAAAAGAGAGAAAGATCTGACCGTGGTGGAAATAGACCACGAATCGGTGGCCTACCTGCAGACACATTTCCCGGCGCTGCAGGGGAGGATCCTTCAACAGGATTTTCTCCGAATGAATCTCTCCGCCTACTACAACAGTGAATTTTGTGTAATTGGCAATTACCCCTATAACATTTCCTCACAGATTTTTTTTAAAGTGATCGATTACAGGGAGCAGATTCCCTGTTGTTCGGGCATGATCCAAAAGGAGGTTGCAGAACGCATGGTTGCTTCACCCGGCAGCAAAACCTACGGCATCCTGTCTGTCTTGCTGCAGGCATGGTATGAAGTAGAGTACCTGTTCACGGTGAACGAGCAGGCGTTTATCCCTCCACCTAAGGTGAAATCGGCGGTCGTGCGGCTCACGCGTAACAAGCGAAAGCATCTCGACTGCGATGAAAAATTATTCAAAACAGTAGTGAAGACGAGCTTCAACCAGCGTCGAAAGATGCTGCGTAATTCCATCAAATCACTGCTATCGGATGAGAGCCCGCTACCAGACGACCCCA
Organism: uncultured Proteiniphilum sp.; assembly: GCA_964602395.1. Taxonomy (GTDB): domain Bacteria; phylum Bacteroidota; class Bacteroidia; order Bacteroidales; family Dysgonomonadaceae; genus Proteiniphilum. The sequence continues at coordinate 10,829 of CAZRRC010000003.1, forward strand.
TGCTCACCAAACGACCCGAGCAATTGTCTATCGCGCAGTTCGAACAGCTGACCAATCTATTGGAACCACTGATCAGACAGGCTCCCCCGGAAGAAAAAAATGATTGATTATTCACGATTCAAAAAAAAGAGATCATGGCGGAAATTAAATTGTTTTACCACAAAGACGGCATCGTCAGATTAAGCCGCAGCCTCGATTTCCTGAAATCTAACCCTATACAAAATTTCCTGTGGATAGACCTCAACGACGTGGACGAAGAGGTAGAAAATGAACTGGAGGATTTCCTGAAGATCTACATCCAGGAAGAAGAAGAGATGATCGAGATCGAGATGTCGTCGCGCTATATCGAAACCAACGACACCCTGGTCGTCAACTCCAATTTCCTTTTATCGAACTTCGAAACAGACCCGGTATCGTTTATCCTGAAAAACAACATCCTTATTACGGTACGTGGTGAAGAACTAATCTCTTTCCACGAGACAGTAAAAAAAATATCGGCCAATCCAAGGAACTATCCCACGGGGACACATGTGCTTGTGGCTTTGCTGGAAACACGGGTAGAATTCGATGCCGACATGATTGAGAACATGACGCAGAAGATTACCCAGTTGAGTAACTCTCTCACCCTGCAGGAAGCTGACGAGGAACTCCTGTCGGAGATCAAGAACCTACAGGAAAAAACAATGATGCTACGCGAGAACATCATCGACAAACAGCGTGTGGTATCGAGCATGTTGCGCAGTGAATTTATTCCCGTAGAGCTACAGCCCAAGCTTACCATCATCATCAAGGACATCAACTCGCTGGTGGAACACATCAAATTCAGCTTCGACAGACTCGATTATTTGCAGGATACATTCCTTGGATATGTAAACATTGAACAGAACAAAATCATCAAAATCTTTACCATCGTCTCTGTCATCTTCATGCCCCCCACTCTGATCGCAAGTATATACGGGATGAACTTCGCCTTTATGCCCGAGCTTGATAAAAAATGGGGTTACCCGATAGCCATCCTGAGCATGGTACTCTCCTCGCTGTTTATTCTCTACTATTTCAAGAAACGAAAGTGGTTGTAGTTGAGAGGTTCATTATTCCAGCATAAAGTGTATCGCGGGTTGTTTCTCCGGAAAGATTGTTCGGAAGGGTTCCTCCATGCTGGAAGTGTGGTAGCCCAGCAAGCATTGCGTCAGCTCGCCGATATCTGCGTGAAGCGCCGATTGTAGAAAGGAGTTGTTTTTATCGACTTCCCCGGCAGAAATGGTGATGGCCCCATTGTTTTCCCTGATCTGCTTGTCGCTTACCACAAGTGTACATGATTTTTCTCTGTAATGATTGGCAAAGAGGCTACACAGTAGCTGTGCATTGATGACACGCGCCATGCCTTTGAGATTTTTTTTGGGTGGAAAATGAAAAAGTGCCGCCTCCTCCACCATGGCACGAAAATCAGTGAATGTTTTCTGCACAGTCATATCCTGCTGGCGGAAATAGGAATCAAAAGCACGATAGGCAGCCTGTAGGTCACCTGGGTATTGTGTTGTGATTTCTTTCAGAGAGGGCAAGGTTTCGTCACCGGCATCAAATGTTTGCACAAAGCCATATTTCCCGTAAAACTGTAAAAGCCATTCTTCCTGGGGAACAAGCAACACCAGGGGTACTTCCTTTTTGCGGGCCTCCTCAAAACAACGCAACAAGAGCTGCTTTGTGTAGCCTCTCCGTCGTGCTTCGGGTAAAGTGCACACACCCGACAGATACATCACGGGGATCTCTCTGCCGCAAAAAGTGAACCGATAAGAGAGCATTTGCAACGAAGCCAATGCTTTGTCTCCCTGCATATACAACAATGTTTGGTCATTCCGGTACATGTAACGAAAGTATATCTCCATAAAATCATCCGGATCACCAAAAACGGTTTTCCACATTTCCCAAACCTGTTGTTTTGTCCTGTCGTCGGCAAATTGAATCATGGACATGCAATTTTATTTGTGCCGCTTATCTTTTGAGTCGTGCGTTAAACTTCTCCAGCAGGATATCGGGCTGGTAGGATAACTTGGCTTTGCGCAAATTCTCAATTCCCATATCCTCCTCCCGGTTCACATAGGTATAACCGGCTGTTTCATGCTCGGCAAACTGCTGGTTGATGATGGTGTAGGCACCATGCACTTCGGTAAATGCTTTTTCCACGTGAACCACCATTGTATCTGTTGTCAGCGGTTCACCAATGGCAAATGCAACAATTTCGTTGTTCACACAAATCAGCCCTCCCCTCAGGTTCAGATATTCAAAATTATCGAGCATCTGCGTAGTGGCATAATCATCATAAACAAGGGAAGGATCTTTCTCCTCTATGTTCATCAGCATCCACTTGTCAAGCATCCTTTTACATTCTCTCACCAGCTCCGGGTTGCCAGTCAGAGATTTATACTTCCAATCGTTTTCTCTTTGAAAACGATTGATATGATTCCGTTTACTTTGGAGCTTCTTGCCTTTGAGATGAATCAGCTTTTCCGTGGTGTAAATATAATCCGACACACTCCGGTTGAGTGTATAATCAAACATGCCCGGCATCGCCTTCTCAATCTCCTCCATCATATTCTGTGTGATTCCCCTTATCTGGAAAACAGTGTCAAAAACGCTGTGATCTTCCATGATGGCATGAATCCCCTTATTCAGGTCGCCCTCTCCAATGGGTTTGAGATAAGAATTTCTTCCTTTGTTGTCTTTAAAACGGATAAAAAGCCACCCATCATCCACTGCGAATTGGGTGTCAAACTTTTTGCCCCAGCAAAATAAATTGGTGAAGCAGAGATCCGAGGCTCTGTAATTTTGTTTTTGTAGATAAGCGTTGATCAGATCTCTGTCTTCGAGATCCAATGATTTAAATGTAAGCATAAGGTTGGATAATTTCTAACCCATAAATTGAGGCACACTCTCTCACTTGCAACATTGTGCGGGCAATCAAACGATTTGAAAGCTACAGTGAGCGATTATCTGAACAAATATGAATGGAAAAAGTTTATGACAGGAAATTCAAAAACTTTTGAATCCGACAATCTTTCTGACGTTTTGAATGGTTTTGGAAGCGCTCTCGCGAGCCCTTTCTACTCCTTCAGCTGTTACTTTACGCAGATAAGCATCATCTTTTTCAATTTCGAGTACCCGCTCACGGATAGGCTGTGTGACACGGATGATGTCGGCTGCCAGTTGCTTCTTGAGATCACCGTAACGTATTTCACATTGATTCCATTGCTGTTCGTAATGCTGCACCACATCAGATGTAGAAACCACTCGAAGAATGGTAAAAAGGTTTTCGATATAATCGGGCTTGAGTGAATTAGGTGCCGTGGGACCTGCGTCGGTCAATGCTTTCTTCACCTTCTTCTCAATTTCCTTGGCACTGTCTCTCAAGTAAATGGCATTACCTTCCGATTTTCCCATTTTTCCACTGCCGTCGAGTCCCGGAATCTTCACCAGCTCATTGCCGAAGTTGTAAGCTACCGGTTCTTTAAAATATTCAACCCCATAGAAGTTATTAAAGCGGCGGGCGAACTTGCGTGTCATCTCAAGATGCTGTTCCTGATCCTTCCCTACCGGCACTTTATCGGCATTGTGAATAAGGATATCTGCCGCCATGAGCGTAGGATAAGTCAGTAGCCCGGCGTTCACGTTCTCAGGCTGTTTGCGTGCTTTCTCTTTAAAAGAGGTTGTTTTTGCCAGTTCCCCCATGTAGGCATGCATGTTCAAATAAAGATAGAGCTCAGCGGTTTCATGCAGGTCACTCTGCACGTAAATCACTGATTTTTCAGGATCGATGCCTGCTGCCAGATAGTCCACCAGCACATTCTTCACGTTCTCATGTAAAGTTTTCGGATCGGGATGGGTGGTAAGAGAATGTATATCGGCAATAAAAAAATAACAGCTGTTTTCTTCCTGCATCCGTATAAAGTTACGCAACGCACCATAGTAATTTCCCAGATGTAACTTCCCTGTCGAACGAATACCACTTAAAACAATGTCCATAATCTCTGTTAAAAATATATTGAGCACACAAACAAATGGGGTATACCCATAAATTGAGCCCACAAAGATAACAAAATATCGGCAATACCGGCACACAATCTCAGGGCGAACTGTTACCAAATCGAGACCTTTTCTCAAAAAAACAATTAAAGAAATTTTTCCACAAATAGTTCTTTTATATGATGCTGAAAAGTACTACTTTTGTTCTCTGAAAGCAAAGTTTGATATTCCTTTCAGACGGGCACGCTATAAATTTGATCATTCAATAAAACTTCAAAATAATTTAAAAAAGAACTCTATGAATTGGTTAATCAAATCATCCATCGGACGGAAGTTCGTACAAAGTATTTCCGGCCTCTTTATGATTCTGTTCTTACTGTTCCATGTAACGATGAACCTGGTGCTTATTTTTAATTACGAAACCTACGATTTCCTTGCCAACGAGGTGCTGGGAGCTAACTGGTGGGCTATCGTGGGCACAGGGGTTATTGCACTGGGATTTTTGGTTCATACCATCTACGCCATCTGGCTTACACTGCAAAACAGGAAAGCACGTGGCAAAGACAGGTATGCTTCATCCAGCAAAACAGACACCACCTGGTCATCACAGAACATGTTCGTTTTGGGACTTTTCATCCTGCTTTTTCTGTTTTTGCACTTCTACCAGTTTTGGTATGAAATGCAGTTCAAAGAACTTTTCATGATCGAAGGTGCCCGTCATGACAGCGCCATGCTGGTGAATGAGGTATTTTCACAGGCCTGGGTTGTGATTGTGTACATTGCCGCTTTTGTGGCCTTGTGGTTCCATTTGACACATGGATTCTGGAGTGCTCTCCATACCGTAGGATGGAGCAACACCGTCTGGATGAAACGTATCAAAGTAGTGGGAAATGTCCTCTCCACGGCCATCTCCCTGGGATTCATCTTTGTGGCATTGGCCATGCATTTCGGATTTTCCAATTTATTAGGATAACGCAAGAATTACTATATTATGAACAAGATCAATTCAAAAATACCCCAGGGCCCGCTGGCAGAGAAATGGACAAACTATAAGAACCACCAGAAACTGGTCAATCCCGCCAACAAACGTCGCCTCGACATCATCGTGGTGGGTACGGGACTGGCCGGTGCATCGGCAGCCGCATCTCTGGGAGAAATGGGATTCAACGTGCTGAATTTCTGCATTCAGGACTCCCCACGCAGGGCGCACTCCATCGCTGCGCAGGGCGGTATCAACGCTGCCAAGAACTATCCGAACGATGGTGACTCGGTATACCGCCTTTTCTATGATACCATCAAGGGGGGTGACTACAGAGCCCGTGAAGCCAACGTGCATCGCCTGGCGGAGGTGTCAAACAGCATCATCGACCAGTGTGTGGCACAAGGCGTTCCCTTTGCCCGCGAATATGGGGGCCTACTCGACAACCGCTCATTTGGTGGTGCACAGGTATCACGTACTTTCTACGCCCGCGGACAGACGGGACAACAGTTGCTGCTTGGCGCCTACTCAGCCTTAAGTCGCGCTATCAACAAAAAACAGGTAAAACTCTATACCCGATATGAGATGGTGGATCTGGTCATCATCGACGGTCGTGCCCGTGGTATCATTGCCCGCAACCTGATTACCGGTAAACTGGAACGTTTTAGCGCACATGCTGTGGTAATCGGTACAGGAGGATACGGAAACACGTTCTTTCTGTCGACCAATGCCATGACCTCCAACGGCTCAGCAGCATGGCAGTGCTACAAGAAGGGGGCTTATTTTGCCAACCCCTGTATGGCTCAAATTCACCCTACCTGCATCCCGGTACACGGCGAGTTCCAGTCGAAACTCACCCTCATGTCGGAATCGTTGCGCAACGACGGCCGCATCTGGGTTCCAAAGAAACTGGAAGATGCTCGGGCTATTCGGGAAGGGAAGCTCAAGCCAACCGATCTGAAAGAGGAGGATCGCGACTACTACCTGGAACGTCGTTATCCTGCATTCGGTAACCTCGTTCCCCGTGATGTGGCCTCCCGTGCAGCAAAAGAACGCTGTGATGCCGGTTATGGAGTGGGAACAACTGGGCTTGCTGTTTATCTCGACTTTGCAGAGGCCATTCAGCGCCTGGGCAGAAGTGTGGTAGAAGCCCGTTATGGGAACCTGTTCCAGATGTATGAAAAGATTGTGGACGACAATCCCTACGAAACACCTATGATGATCTACCCTGCCATTCACTATACAATGGGCGGTATATGGGTCGATTATGAGCTGATGACCACCATCCCCGGTCTGTTTGCCATTGGTGAAGCCAACTTCTCCGACCACGGAGCCAACCGCTTGGGAGCATCGGCACTCATGCAGGGATTGGCCGACGGTTACTTCGTATTGCCATATACCATACAGAATTATCTTGCAGATCAGATCAACGTGCCCCGCTTCAAAACCGACAGGCCCGAATTTGATCAAGCAGAGAAAGAGATCAACGACCGACTCAACCGACTGATGAACATCAAGGGAAAACATTCCGTAGATCATATTCACAAACAATTGGGACATGTGATGTGGGATTTCGTGGGTATGGGCCGTGATGCGGAAGGATTGAAAAAGGCTATCGAGAAACTGAAAGAGGTGAAAAAGGACTTTTGGACCAACCTCCGTATCCCTGGCAACAAGGATACTCTCAATGTGGAACTCGAAAAGGCTTTGCGTCTGGCCGACTTCATTGAAATTGGCGAGCTGATGGCACACGATGCACTCGATCGCGAGGAATCCTGTGGCGGTCACTTCCGTCTCGAACACCAAACACCCGAAGGAGAAGCCTTACGGCACGACGAGCAGTTCTCATACGTATCCTGCTGGGAATATCAGGGCGAGCAGAATGCTCCTGTTATGTACAAAGAACCGCTTGATTACGAATTCATTGTACGCCAGCAAAGAAACTATAAATCGTAAGGTCCTAAACCACTCAAATACTACCAATCATGGATAAAGATATCAATATAAAAGTAAAGGTCTGGCGCCAGAACGGACCCAAAGAAAAGGGACATTTTGAGACATACTCACTGGAAAATATCTCTCAAGGCAGTTCTTTTCTGGAGATGCTGGACATCCTCAACGAAAAGCTCATCAACGAAGGGAAGGAACCAGTGGTGTTTGATCACGACTGCCGTGAAGGCATTTGTGGTATGTGCAGTCTCTATATCAATGGACATCCCCACGGACCCGACAGTGGCATCACCACTTGTCAGCTGCATATGCGCCGCTTCAATGATGGCGACACCATCACCGTGGAACCCTGGCGATCTGCAGGCTTCCCTATTATCAAAGATCTGATGGTCGACAGATCGGCCTTCGACAAGATCATCCAATCAGGAGGATACGTCTCCGTCAATACTGGAGGTGTACCCGATGCCAATGCCATACCCATCCCGCGTGATGACGCCGAGATGGCAATGGACGCAGCGGCTTGCATCGGTTGTGGCGCCTGCGTTGCAGCCTGCAAGAACGGGTCGGCCATGCTCTTCGTGTCGGCCAAGGTGAGCCAACTGGCATTGTTGCCCCAGGGACGCGTAGAAGCGGCACGACGTGCCAAGTCGATGGTCGCCAAAATGGATGAACTGGGCTTTGGCAACTGTACCAACACGGGTGCCTGCGAGGCGGAGTGTCCAAAAAACATTTCCATTAGCAACATAGCCCGGTTGAACAGAGAGTTTCTGAAAGCCAGATTCAAAGATTAAACGTACCGTAAACCATACTGAGAAAGCGTTACCTCTCTTTGCGAAGAGCAGGGACGCTTTTTTTATTTGGAATTTAAGATTCATTTAACAACCTATCGTTCCTTTTTTTTGTTTATCTTGCATCATGGAATGAGTTCTGTGATGACTAAAACGAGTGACGTAAGCTTAGTCTTCAACTTCACCCGGAAAAATAAATAAAATGAATCATATGAAGACAAAGACATTATGCAAAACCGGCATGGTCGTCCTCTTATTGACCATGCTCAGTTTACCGGCCTTTTCACAGGTCAGGTTCGGCATTAAAGCCGATGTGGGATTGAATAATCCCGAATTTCGCAGCAGTGCGCTCGCAGTAGAAAACATGACATCGTACAGCATCGGTCCTTCCCTCGAAGCCATGATTTTCCCAATGGGTATAGGCACCCTGGGCATTGAAGCTTCTCTGTTGTATAACGACAACCGCATGACTGTTGCCCATATTACTGGTGAGACAGGAGACAGCGATGTATCGAACCGTTATTTGATGCTCCCTGTGAATGCAAAATTAAAATTTGGTTCCGGTCTGTTGCCGATCCAGCTTTTTGCGGCTGCAGGGCCCTACGCAGGATATCTTATTCAAGGCGACAAAGTAAACCTCAGTCAGACTTTACAAGATATCAAGGCGAAAGAGTTTCAGGCAGGAGTAAGAGTAGGAATAGGCTTCGAACTGCTTCGTATGATACAGGTAGGGATAAGTTATCGTGTGCAGCTTACTGATAATTATTCCATAGATGAACCCAACTGGAAGGATCCCCTTAATGGCAAAGCTGAATCCTGGAACATCTCCGGTTCAATCTATTTCTAGCGCATGTATGCCGATGTAATCCTTCCCCTTCCGCTACCCGGTTTGTTCACCTATGCCATTCCATTGGAGATGCAATCGAAGATAGGCATCGGATTCAGGGTGATCGTTCCTTTTGGAAGCCGGAAGCATTACACAGCGATTGTGGCGCATATTCACCGAAAGAAGCCGGTGAATATGGAAATAAAGCCGATCCACTCTCTCGTTGATTCACACGCTGCCGTGAACGAACAGCAACTGAAATTGTGGGAGTGGATCGCGTTTTATTATATGTCTCCTCTGGGAGATGTATACAAGGCAGCACTGCCCCCCTCCATGAAATCACGTGACCTGCACCACTCTTTTGCTCCACAAACCGAAACTTTCATATCGATAAATCCTGTGTTAAAACGGGAGACCCTCTTACAATTACCGGGAAGGGCGAAAAAACAACAGGCACTCCTGGCTGAGATCATGCTTTTTTTTTCTACCCACAACGTAGAACAAATCAGCAAGCAAGCGCTGACCAGGTTCAGTTCCTTTTCGGCATCTGTATTAAACGGGCTACTGCAGAAAGAGATACTCCTGTCCACACGTGTAGAAACCAGTCGTCTCGGGACAGACGTAGCACCAACCCGCCAGGCATATCCGCTGCACCCACATCAACAGAAAGCATTTACAGAGATCAACGAATGCTTTCTCGTGAAACAAACCTGTCTGTTGCATGGTGTCACTGCAAGCGGAAAAACGGAGATCTATATACATCTCATTTCTCAACTACTAACCGAAGGAAAACAAACGCTCTATTTACTTCCTGAAATAGCCCTTACTACACAGCTCACGCAACGATTACAAGCCGTCTTCGGGAATCGGTTGGGAATCTACCATTCCCGCATCAACGACAATGAACGGGCGGAGATCTGGCAGAAAATGTTATCACCACAACCCTATGAAATTATTATTGGCGCACGCTCATCGCTGTTTCTCCCTTTTCAGCGACTCGGACTGGTGATTGTAGATGAGGAGCACGAAAGCAGCTACAAACAGCAAGATCCGGCACCGCGCTATCATGCGCGGGATGTAGCGGTGATGCTGGCTTTTATTTCCGGAGCGAAGACCTTACTCGGATCTGCTACACCATCGATGGAATCCTATTATAATACGGAGACCGGCAAGTACGGACTGGTCACGCTGGGGGAACGATTTAACGGTTCATTGATGCCGGAGATTCTGATTGAAAATACAAGGGAGTTGCGCCGCAGAAAAAAAATGAAAACGGTGCTCTCTCCAAAAACAATTGAACTGATACAATCTGCTTTAGAAGAGCAAGAACAGGCTATTCTCTTCCGCAACAGAAGAGGATTTGCACCTATGATTACCTGTAACCAGTGTGAATGGACACCCAAATGCAGCCGTTGTGACGTATCACTCACCTACCATAAAAAAAACAAACAGCTGGTGTGTCATTATTGCAACAATACATATCCTGTTCCAGATCAATGTCCTTCGTGTCATCATCAGGAGAGCCTGGTACCCATGGGACAGGGAACAGAGCAACTCGAAGAAGAGGTCGCTCAGCTTTTTACAGCGTGCAGGGTAGGCAGGATGGACATGGATTCCACACGCGGGAAGGAGCGTTATGAACAGATCATAGAAGATTTCCAGCAACAGAAGATTCAGATACTGGTGGGAACACAGATGCTTTCGAAAGGCCTTGATTTTGATCATGTAAAAGTAGTGGGTGTCATCTCTGCAGACTCGTTACTCAATCATCCCGATTTTCGTTCCCACGAGCGGGGATTTCAACTGATGACGCAAGCTGCTGGCCGTGCCGGACGAAAACAGACTCCAGGGATAGTCGTTATTCAGAGTTCTGATCCGGGAAACCCTATTTACAACTATGTGAAAGCAAACGACTATGCTGGCTTCTTCCATGCTCAGCTTGAAGAACGCAGACTGTTTCACTATCCCCCCTTTTACAGGTTAATTCGCATTGTATGTAAACACAGGGATCGGACAAAAGTTGAAAAAGCGGCTTCGTATTATACAGAACTGATTAAAAAGTCATTACAGGGGCGCGTTTTGGGGCCCAACAAACCCGTTGTGGAGCGTGTGCAACTGCAATATATTCGAGAGATTCTGCTAAAACTCGAAAACGGACTCTCACCGCAGAAGATACGCGACATCCTAAAAAATGCAGAAGAAAAGTTGCGCCATGAGACCGATTTTAAACAGGTTACCCTTTATTATGATGTGGATCCACTGTAAATAAAAAAACCGGCTTTTCTTTCGAAAAACCGGTTTTATTCTATTTCTTGCTTCACCTGAGGTGAAATCTATTTCATTTCCATTTCTTCTTTCAGGTCTATTTCGTTTCCTTCGCGGTCGTAAAAAACATACTGTAGGAACCCGAGCTTCTGATCGGGTATAATTTGCATTCCCACGTTGTATTTCTTCTTCCACTTATACTTCAACGAAAAGAAACCTTTCTGAACGTACGCTGCAACATATGGATGTATGTGCAGACTGAATTTCTTCACTTTGAGACTATTCGCCAGATAATCGATCTTTCCCTCCAGTGTATCGGTGAAGAGTATCGACGATTTAATCTTTCCTTTACCAAAGCAAGTGGGGCAAACTTCGCTTGTGGTAACTTCCATTTCGGGTCGTACACGCTGCCGCGTGATTTGCATGAGCCCGAACTTACTCAATGGCAAAATGTTGTGTTTGGCTCTATCGTGGGCCATCAATTCCTGCATCTTCGTGAGGAGCTTGTTTCGATGCTCCGATTTACCCATGTCGATGAAGTCGATGACGATGATACCACCCATATCCCGCAATCGCAATTGACGGGCTATTTCCTCGGCAGCAGCCACATTCACTTCATATGCACTCTCCTCCTGACCCAGTTTCGATTTGTTGCGATTTCCGCTGTTCACATCAACAACATGCAACGCCTCGGTGTGTTCAATGATGAGATAAGCACCATTTTTGAATGTCACAGTTTTTCCAAAGAGCGATTTTACCTGTTTTGTGATGCCGAAATTATCCAAGATAGGCAAAGCACCGGTATATTCTTTGACAATATTCTTTCGTTCCGGGGCAATGATGCTCACATATTCGGCTATCTGCTTCGACACGTCTTTATCATTGACGTGTATCTGTTCGAAAGAAGGATTAAAGATATCGCGTAACAAGGCTACCGTGCGTCCCGTCTCCTCGAAAATAAGTGTGGGGGCTTTTGCTCTCTGTATCTTACCGATATTATCTTCCCATCTTTTGACCAGTACTTTTAACTCTGCATCGAGGTCAGCAACCCTTTTACCCTCGGCATTCGTGCGTATGATGACGCCGAAGTTCTTGGGTTTGATACTTTGGATAAGCTGCCTGAGGCGGGCGCGCTCTTCGCGCGATTTGATTTTCTGTGATACCGACACCCGATCGATGAATGGAATCAGCACCATAAACCGTCCAGCAAATGAAATTTCGGCTGTCAGTCTCGGACCTTTTGTCGATATGGGTTCTTTGGCTATTTGCACCAAAATTTCCTGACCTACCTTCAAAATATCTGAGATAGACCCCTCTTTGTCGATATCGGGTTGCAGCTTCATCTTCTGAAGCTGCGGAATTTTTTTCTTGTCTTCAACAAGCTTCTGAAAGTGCAGAATCGAGTTGAATTCAACCCCTAAATCCAAATAGTGAAGAAAAGCGTCCTTTTTGTGTCCCACGTTCACAAATGCAGCGTTGAGGGCGGGCATCAGTTTTTTTACTTTGCCCATGTAAATGTTTCCAACCGCGAAAGAACCGTCTTGGCTCTCCTGCTGCAATTCTACCAGTTTCTTTTCTTCGAGAACCGCGATAGTAATTTCTTTGGGTTGAACATCTACCACAAGTTCGCTTGTCACAATTGTTCGTTTTTAAATGTTTACATAATAAATACAGGCTTCTGTCTCACAACAGACAGGAGGTTCACGCCTGAACCATTCCTGTTTTATATACAAAGAACAAACTTAATTCCCGAAAGGTTCTTTTTAAGTTTGTCCCTGTATATGGTTGTAAAAAAAGTTTTACGGGCTTATTTCTTCTTCTTGTGCCTGTTTTTTCTGAGTCTTTTCTTACGTTTGTGTACAGACATTTTATGCCTTTTTCTTTTTTTTCCGCTTGGCATCGTTGTTTCTCCTTCTCAATTAAATTATTTTGATTCTTTTACCTGAGCTACAAAAGTCTTAGCTGGCTTAAAAGCAGGGATATTGTGTTCGGGAATGATGATGGTGGTATTTTTGGATATGTTACGAGCAGTTTTCTGCGCTCTTTTCTTAACGATGAAACTGCCGAAACCTCTTAAATAGACGTTTTCGTTATTTGCCAATGAATCTTTCACCACATCCATAAAAGATTCTACTGTTGCCAATACTGACGCTTTATCCACACCAGTGTTCTTTGCAATCTCATTTACAATGTCTGCCTTAGTCATTTTATTTCTACTTTTAAATATTAATAATTGCGGGTCTTAATTAGTAAAATTTTGGATTGCAAATATATAGCTTTTTTCTCACCCTGTAAAATAATTGCAGGTAAATTTTCTGTTTTTCCTTTATTTTCCCCAAAAATAATTTTTTTGGATTAGTTTTGTAGGGCAAACCACATAGAATGAAATATAAAACAGATCAAACAGATATCACCAGTCGGCTATTGAGCTGGTACAACGAGCATAAACGCGATTTACCCTGGCGTGAAACGGGAGACCCCTATCTTGTCTGGTTGTCGGAGGTGATTCTGCAACAAACACGAGTTGCCCAGGGATGGAATTATTATCTGCGATTCGTGGATCGTTTCCCCGATGTACAATCACTGGCTGAAGCAGAGGAAGAAGAGGTTCTTAAGCTGTGGCAAGGTCTCGGCTATTACACACGTGCCCGCAACCTACATGCGGCAGCGAAACAGATCCTACACCATTTCCATGGCAAGTTCCCCTCCGACTATACCCACATCCTTTCGCTGAAAGGGGTGGGAAAATACACGGCTGCAGCCATTGCCTCCATTGCCTTTCATGCACCTTATGCGGTAGTCGACGGAAATGTATTCAGGGTTCTATCACGCTTGTTCGCGATAGAGACCCCCATTGATACAGCTGCAGGAAAAAAAATAGTTTCAGAACTGGCACAATCATTGATCCACCCCACCCAACCAGGCACCTACAATCAGGCAATCATGGATTTCGGCTCCCTGGTCTGCACCCCGTCACAACCGAAATGTGCCGATTGCCCTCTTCAGGTATATTGTAAGGCATATGATGTAAAAGAGGTATCCCTCTTTCCGGTCACCAGCAGGAAAGTGGTAATCAGAAAACGCTATTTCAATTACTTCCATATTATTCAGGGAAGCCATACTTTTATTCAGAAGCGAAACGAGTCCGATATATGGAAAAACTTATACGAGTTTCCATTGGTGGAGACAGCGGTTGCGGTAGATTTTTTACAACTCTCACAAACGGATGAATTCAAGCGTCTCTTTCCGGAGGAGATCACTCTTTCCGTCGACCATTGTCACAACGTCAAACATCAGCTAACACACCAGGCAATTCACACCATGTTTTATAAGGTGGAGGTTGCAGCCGGATCCATCTTCAATCCGCCAGAGTGGATCATTCGTATTGAGGAGAAAGATCTCGCCGACTACCCTGTATCGCGGCTCACCGAAAAGTATTTGGAATTAATTTAACGATTTAAGTTGGCCGTTGATGAAAAAATACTTAATTTTGCTAGGATAGCGTAAAACTATTCAAAACAAAAAAAATCTTAAGTTATGTCGGTGAACAAAGTTATTTTAGTCGGAAATGTGGGGAAGGACCCCGACATGAAGTATTTCGACAATGATGTTGCCAAAGCGAATTTTTCGCTCGCAACCAGTGAAAGAGGATACACAACCTCTAACGGCACACAGGTGCCCGAAAGAACAGAGTGGCACAACATCGTTTGTTGGAGGGGATTGGCGCAAATCGCAGAGAAATTTGTGAAGAAAGGAACAATGCTATACGTGGAGGGAAAAATTCGTTCGCGTTCATATGATGATCAAAACGGCGTAAAGCGGTATATCACAGAAGTGGTTGCCGACAATATTGAGTTGCTTAGCCGTAAATCGGGAGGTATGGAAGGTGATAACGGTGGAAGCAGGCATGATTTTTCAAGTGCTGTTGATATGCCAGGTGAGCCGGATAATATTTCAGAAGTGGATGATTTGCCATTTTAAATAAAACATCGTATTTTTGTGAGAGAATGTTTTATCCTTTTGTTGTCTACAAAGCGTTAAAACATTCTCTTTGTTTCATTAAAAAATTGTCACTTGGACCCTGACCCCTTATCGCAATTGGCTGTTATCCTGCCGGATTTTACACCGGTAGCCTCTGATTATTTATTAACCGCACTTACCCTTCTGTTCATTCTTCTCAATGCAATTATCTCGGGATCGGAAGTTGCTTTTTTTACCGTCGATAAAAAATTTACTGAAGAGATTCATACTTCGGTTGAGCCAGCCATCAAGCGCATCTCCCGCCTGCTCTCCAAACCACAAAAACTGTCGGCTTCGCTTGTCATTGCTTACAACTTTCTCAATGTGACCATCATTGTGATCACCTTCTACCTCTTGAACAGACTACCCCTGTTTGCTGGTAGCCCGATAGATACCTTGTTTCTTGAGATCATCATCCCCATTAGCCTCATCCTGCTCTTTGTGGATTTTCTCCCGAAGCGATATGCCTCTTATTATCCGCTTCGTTTTGCAACCCGTTATGCCCCTGTGATCAAAGTTGTTCACTTTATCATAGGTCCCTTCTCCTCTCTGCTTGTTGGCAGTACATCCGTTTTCAACCGATCCATTACACAACACAAGCATGAGATATCGGTAGACGACCTTTCCAAGGCTCTTGAAATCACCTCAAATGAGAATACAAGAGAGCAGGAGAAAGAGATGCTTGAAGGAATTATTCGATTTAAAGATAAGACGGTGGACGACATCTTTATATCGCGGAGCGATATGGTTGCCATCGACTCACAAACATCCTTTGCTGATTTGATCAAATTCATTGTAGATGCTGGTTTTTCACGTATTCCGGTCTATGAGGTCAATCCCGACAACATCAAGGGGATATTGTATGTAAAAGACCTACTGCCCCATCTGGGCAAAACAAGCGACTTTGCATGGCAGATGCTGATACGGCCTGCTTACTTCGTACCAGGCACCAAACGCATCGATGACCTGTTGGAGGAATTCCGTTCCGATAAGAACCACATGGCTATCGTAGTGGATGAATATGGTGGAACATCCGGTTTGGTCACGATGGAAGATATTCTCGAAGAAATTGTAGGTGACATCAGCGATGAGTATGATGAGGAGCTTCCTTTTTATACCATGGCGGCAGACGGATCCTATATCTTTGAAGGAAAAACGCCATTGGCGGAGTTCATCAAAATTACCGGCTTACCGGAAAAAGATTTTGAACAGATGCAGGATGAAATTGACACTCTTGCAGGATTGCTTCTGGAGATGAAAGGAGACTTTCCCAAACGGAAAGAGAGTTTCACCTACAAGAAACACACCTTTCAGGCAGAAGAAATGAGTAAAAAACGGATTACCAAGGTGCGCTACATCCCTCCCATCATAAAAAAAGATGCACAGGAAAGCATGTGACGCCCTTCTCTAATTCATTCTCCCCATGCTTATCAGAAAGGAACATACCGAAAATGGTGCTCTTCTGGGAATCTGGAAGATGGACGAAACAAAGGAAGATCTGCTGCAGCTCTTTCCCGCACATCTTCGTTCTAAAGTCAATTCCCTTCTGCATACCATTCGTTCCGAAAGACGTTCCATAGAGTGGCTCGCCACCCGTGTCATGCTGTTCAACCTTTTGGGAAAAGAGCAGATCATCCTGAACAGGGAAGATGGAAGCCCATACCTGGCAGACGGAAAGACCCGCATCAGCATCTCACACACAAAAGAATATGCCGCCATTCTGTTGCACGAGACATCTGCCGTGGGTATCGATATTGAAACACGCTCAGAGCGGGTAGTAAAGATAGCTGGAAAATTCATCTCCGATAAGGAATATATCGATCCCGCACAAAAGGTAGTACACCAGCTGTTACACTGGTCAGCCAAGGAAAGCCTGTTCAAGCTGATGAAAGAACAGGGCATTGACTTCAGGCAACACCTCTACATAGAACCTTTTACCCCTCTGGAAAAGGGAGTGATGGCAGCCAGAGAAACCAAAACAACACAGATGCGCAAATTCTCTATCCATTACGAAGTACATCCCGATTACGTGCTCACCTGGTGCATTGAAAGCGGCACAAAATAAAAAAACGCTCCGCGGGTTAATCCCTGGAGCGTTCTTATATTTATATTCGTGCGAATTACACGTTCAGCGATACCCGCTTGAAAGCCGTTACTGAAAGGTCCTTGTTGTTCTCTTTCAGGAACTGCTCAATCGTTTTTTTCGGATCCTTCACATACTCTTGCTGGAGCAGGGTAGATTCCTTGTAAAACTTCTGCAGGGCTCCTTCAGCAATTCTGTCGAGCAAGTTTTCGGGTTTACCAGCTTCGCGCGCTTTCTCGCGGGCGATCTCCAGCTCCTTCTCCTTTATTTCGGCAGGAATGCTCTCAGCTGTCAAAGCAATGGGATTCATTGCTGCAACCTGCATGGCCACGTCTTTTGCCACATGCTCATCCACATTAAGCTGGTTGAAACCGACAATGGTCGCAAGCTTATTACCCATGTGGATATAAGTCACCACAGAGGGAGAAGTGAGATGTTCGTAAAAGCCCAACTGCATTTTTTCTCCGGTGGCACCAATTTTGTCGGTGATCAGCTGCGAAACTGTACCATTGGGTAACTCTATAGCAAGAAGCTCATCAAGTGTTTCGGGCTTGTGTTCGATTGCGGCATCCAGAATCTGTTGTGTGAGAGCGATAAACTCCTCATTCTTGGCCACAAAGTCGGTTTCGCACTGCAATGCTACCACTGCTGCGAAATCACCTGCGGTTGCAGCCAATACACAACCTTCCGACGCTTCACGGTCTTCCCGTTTTGCGGCTACTGCCTGTCCTTTTTTACGGATGATTTCCATTGCTTTGTCGAAATCTCCGTTTGCTTCGTTAAGTGCATTTTTGCAATCCATCATTCCCGCACCGGTCATTTTGCGTAAATGTTGGATTTCTGCCATTGTAACTGCCATATTATTATGATCTCTATAGTTTATTTTTATTCGTCAACCTCTTCGTCCTTTGCGTATTTGCTCACAACAGCAGCCTTCATGGCTTCGGTGTCTTCTTTCTTCACACGTTCTTTCCTGGCCGATTTTGATTTGCGTTCTCTGCGCTGTGGTGCATCCTCGTCTTGTTCTTCAGAAGCAGCAGCATCCGCTTTTTCTACTTTCCGTTCATCAAGACCTTCTTTGATCGACTCACAGATGTATCCCAGGATCATGTCCACGGCTTTCGAAGCGTCGTCATTTGCAGGAATTACGAAATCAATGTTGGAGGGGTTGGAATTGGTGTCCACGATGCCAAAAACGGGTATACCCAGCTTTTCGGCTTCCTTCACAGCAATCTGCTCCTTCATCACGTCCACCACGAAGATGGCTGAGGGAAGGCGGGTAAGATCCTGAATCGACCCCAGTGTCTTCTCGAGTTTAGCACGCTGACGGGTCACCTGGAGCTTTTCACGCTTCGACAGGGTGTCGAATGTGCCGTCTTTGATCATCTTGTCGATGCTGCTCATTTTTTTCACCGCCTTGCGGATGGTGGGGAAATTCGTCAGCATACCGCCCGGCCAACGTTCAATCACGTAGGGCATGTTGATGCTCTGTGCTTTTTCTTCGATCACAGGCTTGGCCTGTTTCTTGGTAGCCACGAAAAGAATTTTCTTTCCTGCTTTGGCAATCTGCTTCAGCGCTGCCGCAGCCTCTTCGGTTTTGGCGATGGTTTTGTAAAGATCGATGATGTGAATGCCGTTACGCTCCATGAAAATATAAGGAGCCATCGCGGGATTCCATTTTCTTTTTAAGTGACCGAAGTGAGCTCCGGTTTCAAGAAGTTGGTCAAATTCTAATTTTGCCATGTTTTGTTTGTTGATTAATTCGTTTACTTTCTTTTTCTACGCCGAATCGGAAGGTAAATTACACCTTTTTCTCTCTTATCATTTTCCGGTGTAACGTCCTTGCGATTTAGATACTAAACGGAGCGGCCGGCAAGACCGCTTTATTTATTTATCCAGCCGCTGTGACAATAAATGCACAGCCTATGCCAGACGATTGATCCAATATATTAACGCTTCGAGAATTGGAATCTCTTTCTTGCTTTGGGCTGTCCCGGTTTTTTGCGTTCTACCACGCGTGGGTCACGGGTCATGAAGCCTTCTGCTCTCAGTGAAGCTTTATCTTCTGGATTGATCTTCACCAATGCACGCGCAATCCCCAGTCTGGCTGCCTCCGATTGTCCTTTGTAACCACCACCGTCGAGGTTGATGCGGATATCATATTTATCCGTCACGTTGAGTTTATTCAACGGTTGTTTTACAATGAACTGAAGGATAGAAGAAGGGAAATAATTTTCCAGTTCGCGTTTGTTGATGACGATCTTGCCAGTCCCTTCGGTTACAAACACGCGGGCTACAGCTGCTTTGCGTCTTCCTATTGCATTTACTGCTTCCATCATTATTATTTTAACGTATTAATATCCAGTTTCTTGGGCTTCTGTGCCTGGTGCGGATGTTCGGTTCCGGCATAGACAAACATGTTGGTCAGGATGGCATCAGCCAGCTTATTCTTGGGTAGCATGCCCTTCACAACCTTTCTGAAAAGCCTATCGGGTCCTTTCTGCATGAGATCAGCAGGTGTGAACTCACGTTGGCCTCCGGGGTAACCGGAATAACGATAATAGATTCGATCGGTCCATTTGTTTCCCGAAAGTTTCACCTTATCGGCATTCAGGATGATGACGTTATCGCCGCAATCCACGTGCGGAGTAAAGCTTGCTTTGTACTTTCCTCTCAGCAGCTTGGCCACTTTAGAACAGAGACGTCCCAACGGCTGATCGGTCGCGTCAATTTCAACCCATTCCTTTTTAGCCGTTTCTTTGTTTACAGAAATGGTTTTATAACTTAGTGTATCCACTTTTGTTGTTGTTTAATTAGTAAATAATTGCAAAGTAGACTTATCCAGCTTCCTCTTTTTGTCTTGCTAAGGGACATAAAGGCAAATAAAAAGCTATAAATCAAACTTTTAATTGATAAAAACTAATAATCGGACTGCAAAGTTACAATAATTCAGTTTATTAACAAAGAAATTAATCTGATTTTCTTTTTTGGGGAAGAGAAAAATTTCATGTGACCGGCAAAGAAAAACCAAACGTAAAAAAAATGGAGTAGCTATTGTGGATTGGCAAAAATATTGTATCTTTGCACCCGTAAAAAGAGGCCCCGTAGCTTAACTGAATAGAGCATCTGACTACGGATCAGAAGGTTACAGGTTTGAATCCTGTCGGGGTCACACTGAAAATAAGGCACTTGCAAAGTTTTTTTTGCAGGTGTTTTTTTTGTTCTAAGGAAAGTGGACGCATCAAGATCGGCTTAAAAGCGAGACTTTGTCATCGTTCAGTGTAAGCTCCCCCTGGTCAATCAGGAAGCGGATCACGCGGATGGCCTTGTCGCTGTTCACCTCCGGCAGGGAGTCTACCAGGTCGTTTATTCTGCGCGGCTCTTCTGGTTGCAATGATGCCAGAACCTGCTCCTTTATCTGATGAAACTCGTAGTTAGACAGACCGGTTTCATTTTTCTTCAGACAGATATCACACACGCCGCAATCTCTCGGGTTCTTCTCACCGAAATAGATCAACAGCATCCTGCTGCGGCACACAGCCTCCTCCTCCACGTATCCAATCATGGAATGGATCCGTTTCTCAAAACGCTTCTTCCTCTCTTCATATATGTCCCGCGAGATGGAGACAAAGGCGACCTCCTCACGCGACGTGGTGAAGACAATAAAAGGAGTTTTCTTTTGTGGAATATAACGGATATAGCGCATCCGGGAGAGCGCAATGAGCATCTCGGTGACCTCTTTCCTTGTTTTGCCGATTCTCACCGCCAGCATCGACTCATCGATATAAACATCGTCCGAAAAAACACCGGTATAATTCCGTAGGATGGTATGCAGCAGTTCATCGGTATCTTTATCGAGACGGAGAGCATACATCTCGTCACGATAGATCAGGAAGCGTATCCGTGAACGCAGATCGATCTCCTCGGTATATTCAATATACCCCGCCAGCTCCAGGATCTTCAACGCATGGTGAGTCTGCAGGAAAGGAAGCTTAAAGGGGAGGCAAAACTCGTGCAGGCTAAAGTCGTACACATCATTATAGCCCGCTCCCACGGCCACCTGATAAAAGTTGCCCAACGCCTCATACACCCGCAAGATGAATTCACGGTCGGGAAAGGAATCAGTGATCCTTTTCTTCAACTTCACGCTGTCGGCGGCCGTGTAGAGAATAATCGCGTAAGAGCGCTCCCCATCGCGTCCGGCACGACCTGCCTCCTGAAAGTACTCCTCCGGAGAGTTGGGCAGATCCATGTGGATGACCGTCCGCACATCGGGCTTATCGATCCCCATCCCAAAAGCATTGGTCGCCACAATCACCCGGCAGTCATTCAGTTTCCAGGCATTTTGTTTGTATATCTTCTCTTCATGAGAGAGGCCGGCATGGAAGAAGCTTGCCGCTATCCCCGCCTTTTGGAGTAATAGGGCAATCTCTTTGGTTTGTTTTCTGCTGCGTACATACACGATGGAGGTTCCCGGTACGGTTTGAAGAATGTGGATCAATTCAGCCATTTTGTTGTCGGCCTTGCGCACCACATAGGAAAGATTCTCCCTCGCGAAACTTTTCCGGAACACGTTTTTCTCTTTGAACAGCAGCTTTTCCTGGATGTCATCCACCACCTCACGGGTGGCGGTAGCGGTGAGCGCAAGCAAGGGAACGCCATCCAGCAGATGTCGTATATCGGAAATCTTCAGATAGGAGGGGCGAAAATCGTAACCCCATTGAGAAATACAGTGTGATTCATCCACCACCAGCAGGCAGACATCCATGGC
Source organism: uncultured Proteiniphilum sp. (assembly GCA_964602395.1). GTDB lineage: Bacteria > Bacteroidota > Bacteroidia > Bacteroidales > Dysgonomonadaceae > Proteiniphilum. The sequence continues at coordinate 32,531 of CAZRRC010000003.1, forward strand.
CTGAAGCTTGGTAATAAAAATATCGGAAGAAAGGCGCTCGGGAGAAACGTAGAGGAACTTGTAGTCGCCAAAGATGCAGTTCTCGAGGGTGGTGATGACCTCATCGCGCGACATGCCGGAGTACACAGCAGCAGCTTTTATGCCCCGCTCCCGCAGATTGTCCACCTGATCTTTCATTAGAGAGATAAGCGGCGTCACCACCAGACATATACCTTTCATCCCCATGACGGGAACCTGAAAAGTGAGCGATTTACCGCCTCCGGTAGGCATCAGACCCAATGTATCCTTCCCTTCCCAAACCGATTGAATGATCTGCTCCTGCAGAGGCCGGAAAGTAGAAAAGCCCCAATAGTCTTGTAATATCTGGTGAAACAATTCCGTTTGCATGGGCAAGCGTCTGTTTGATTATCCCCTTATATCCTTGACCATCAACTGGGTGAATGACTTGCTCCCATGGGTATTCTCCTCAATGGTATAACAGATGTCAACCGGTTGACCCGATTTAATCCGCTGAAAGAAATCGTACTGACTGAAGGCAATGCCCGGCATAGGCTCTTCCGTGGTATGGTCTACCACCTCCAGTTTAATGTGTTTGAATCCCTTACCCACAAGCTTGCTATTGCCCGAATCCCTCACATCCCTCGAAAGAAAGATCGGATTCTCATTTTCCGGACCAAAAGGATTGAACAGAGAGAGGCCATCGATGAAGTCAGGTGTAATTTGCGAGAGTGTGATCTCTGCATCTACCGTAATCTGGGGAAGCATCATACCCGGTTCAATGCAATCGAAAGAAAGTGAATTGAAGCGCTGAATAAATTCTTCGAGATGTTCTTCCCGCAATGTCAGTCCGGCAGCATAAGTATGTCCTCCAAAATTCTCCAGTATGTCGCGGCACGACTCAATGGCCTTGTACACATCGAAGCCGGGTACCGATCGCGCCGATCCGGAGATCAAATCATTCGACTTGGTGAGCACCACAGCAGGTCGGTAATATTTCTCCGTAAGCCGTGAGGCCACAATACCCACAATACCTTTATGCCAAGTTTCGTCATAAAGCACGATGCTCTTCTGATGCTTCATATCGATGTGGTTATCGATATAATCGAGTGCTTCCTCGGTAATTCTTTTGTCCAGCTCACGCCGGTCTTCGTTGTACTTGTCGATGTGTTTGCTCTTCTCCCTGGCTGCAGTCATGTCATTTGCCAGCATCAGGTCTACCGCCTCTTTTCCGTTCATCATCCTGCCCGAAGCATTGATGCGCGGGCCAATCTTAAAGACGATGTCGTTGACGGTAATATGCCTCCTGTGCAGGCCGCATATTTCAATGATTCCACGAAGGCCGAAGCTGGGATTTGAGTTGAGTTGTTTCAACCCGTAATAGGTCATGATGCGATTCTCACCTGTGAGAGGAACAATATCTGATGCAATACTCACCGCCACCAGATCGAGAAGCGGCTCAATATCGGAAAAGGGATAACCATTGCGTTGAGAGAACGCCTGCACCAGCTTGAAGCCGACCCCACAACCCGATAGCTCATCATAAGGATAAACCGAGTCCGCTCTTTTTGCGTCGACTACCGCCACCGCATCAGGTAGCCGATCATCGGGCATGTGGTGGTCACAAATAATAAAATCAATACCTTTTTCTTTGGCATAAGCAACTTTACTTACTGCTTTGATGCCACAATCGAGAGAGACAATGAGCTTTACGCCCGTATTCACGGCATAATCTATTCCTTGAAAAGAAATGCCATACCCTTCATCGTACCGGTCAGGAATATAATAATCAATATTGTTCGTAATTCCTCGAAAGAACTTATACACCAATGCTACTGCTGTGGTACCATCCACATCATAATCCCCGTAAACAAGGATTCGCTCTTTCTCACCCAGTGCCTTCTCGATCCGCCGGATAGCTTTATCCATGTCGGGTAAGAGAAAAGGATCATGCAAATCTTTCAGTTCGGGATAGAGAAACCGCGTAGCTTCATCGGGTGTCTCTATTCCCTTGTTCACCAACAGTTCAACAAGGATGGGGTGTAAGTTCAGTTCTTTCGTTAATTCATCTTTTATATTTTTTTGGTCGGTTGATAGGGTTGAATAATTCCATCTGTAAGTCATTTATATCGTTTTTTTCTTTTCTCTCCAAGGTCCCCGAATCACCTTCGGGGAAAAAGCGACGCTTCACCGGGATAGCCGTTAGCGCAGCATCTCGGTAGTGGCATCTACACACCACTCCGAAGTTGTAAAGGTAGTACTATTTTTTTTGATTCCGGTTATTTCAACCACAAATAATCAATTTTCTCTATAGCTACTCAAACAAAGGCATTTTCAAATCTTATTCGTACCTTTGCGCCTTAAAATCAACGGAAGAATGGAAATCGCAGCATTGGTTTCCGGTGGAGTAGACAGCTCGGTGGTTGTACACCGGCTCAAAGAGATGGGCTACGACCCGGTAATCTATTATATCAAGATAGGAATGGAGGACAAAGATGGTTATATCGATTGTCCTTCGGAGGAAGATATCGAGATAGTAACCTACCTTGCTAAAAAATACGGTTGTCGTTTCGAGGTAGTATCCCTTCACGAAGAATATTGGGAAAGTGTGGTCAGCTATACCATCGACTCGGTGAAGCGAGGTCTGACACCCAACCCCGATATGATGTGCAACAAGCTGATCAAATTTGGCGTTTTCGAGCAGAAGTGGGGTCATCAGTTCGATAAAATTGCCACGGGACATTATGCCACCACCTCCGAACTCGAGGGCCTTACATGGCTTTCCACAGCAAAAGACAAGGTGAAGGACCAGACCTATTTCCTGGGGCAGATCAGTTATCTGCAGGTCTCCAAGCTTATGTTTCCCATTGGCAATCTGTTGAAATCGGAAGTACGGGCCATTGCAGCCAGGGAGAAGCTTCCTTCTGCACAACGCAAAGACAGCCAGGGCATCTGTTTTCTGGGCAAAGTGAATTACAACGATTTCATTGCACGTTACCTGGGAAAGAAAGAAGGTCTTATTGTTGAGCTGGAGACAGGCAATATTCTGGGGAAGCATCAGGGTTTCTGGTTTCACACCATCGGGCAACGCAAGGGGCTTGGCCTGAGTGGAGGTCCCTGGTTTGTCATCAAAAAAGATGTGAACCGCAACATCGTCTATGTATCCAGGGGATACGATACCAAATATCAGTATGGTGAGGTCATCAACCTACAAGGGTTCGATTTCATCACAAGAGACCTCTGGGGTGAGTTTGACGATGAAAAAGAGATCACCTTTAAGATACGCCATACGCAGGAGTTCAGCAAAGGAAAGATTTCCAGAATCGGGGATATGTACCGCATACATTCTCATGAGCCCATTCAGGGTATCGCTGCCGGCCAGTTTGGCGTGGTCTATGATAAGGAGAGCCACCTCTGTCTGGGCAGTGGCATGATTATTTGACATACTGCAGACTTCTTTTTGCCGTTTTTCGGAGCATTTAATTAACTTTGCTTTCAAAATGCAAGCGCAATGAAGAGAATTCTTCTGTTATCTATTATTTTTGGGCTTTTGTCTCTTTCAAAAGCTTGGTCGCAATTTGAAGGCACGGTCGGCATGGGCGTTCACGCCGGGTACGGGGCTGAAATTAACAGCCCGGGCATGGGACTCCATCTGCATTATTACCGCACCAACAACCTGCGGTTTGCCCCCTCCTTCACGCTCTTTTCTGGACGCAAGGGTATGGATATGTGGACAACAGAAGCCGATGCGCATTACATCATCCCGGTATCGCTGACGGCATCTCTCTACCCGATAGGAGGGATCCATTATTCAAACTGGAAATACAGCGCCACCGAAGCCGGTGAGTCCGTTGTGGAGGAGTGGACCAGACACCGTCCGGGCATAAACCTGGGCTTCGGTTTTCAACACGACATACGCTATCGACTGCGGGCTAATTTCGAACTGAAGTATCAGTTTATCAAAGATTATTCACAGGTATTTTTCTCAGCCGGTCTGGGTTTCTGGCTCTGAGTACCTCGATCTTGTGTCTTCCATCTTGTATTTAAACTTTTGAAAATGAAAGATTTTATCAACAACGAAATAAAAAACGAAACCGCCGTTTTAGTCGGTCTCATTACTCCGGATCAGAACGAAGAAAAGGTAAATGAGTACCTCGACGAGCTGGCATTCCTGGCTGAGACTGCAGGGCTTGTGCCCGGAAAACGTTTTGTGCAGCGACTTGATATGGCCAATCCGGTCACCTTTGTGGGCAAGGGCAAACTGGAGGAGATTGAAGCGTATGTGAAAGAGGAAGAAAACGAAATCGGCGTGGTCATTTTCGATGATGAGCTTTCGGCAAAACAGCTGCGCAACATTGAAAAGGAACTTAAAGTCAGGATTATGGACCGCACCAGCCTGATTCTCGACATCTTCGCCATGCGTGCCCAAACGGCACATGCGAAGGCGCAGGTGGAGCTGGCTCAATACCAATACCTGCTCCCCAGACTCACCCGGTTGTGGACTCACCTTGAGCGGCAGCGTGGCGGTGGCGGCACCATCATGCGTGGACCCGGCGAAACACAGCTGGAGACCGACCGCCGCATTATTCTTGACAAGATTTCCCGTCTGAAACAAGAGTTGAAAGATATCGACAAGCAGAAGACAGTTCAACGAAAGAACCGGGGAAAGCTGGTGCGTGTAGCCCTGGTGGGATACACCAACGTGGGCAAGTCAACCCTGATGACCCTGCTTAGCAAAAGCGATGTTTTTGCGGAGAATAAACTGTTTGCCACCCTCGACACCACGGTACGCAAGATGACCATTCAAAACCTGCCGTTCCTGCTGACCGACACGGTGGGATTTATTCGCAAGCTGCCCACCCACCTGATTGAATCGTTCAAGTCGACCCTCGATGAGGTCCGCGAGGCCGACATCCTGTTGCATGTGGTAGATATATCCCACCCCGCATTCAGGGAACAGATCGAAGTGGTGGAAAAGACCCTTTATGAGATTGATGAAACCAAGAAGCCAGTCATCCTCGTCTTCAATAAAATTGATGCTTTCACCCACGTAGTCAAGGAAGATGACGATCTCACCCCCATGAAGCGGGAGAACTACACGCTGGAGGAGCTCAAGAAGACCTGGTTAAGCAACATGAACAACAAGGAGACGATCTTCATCTCCGCCAGGGAGAAGGAAAATATCGATGCGTTGAAAGATCTCATGTACGATAAAGTAAAAGAGATACACATTACCCGTTTTCCCTACAACGACTTTCTCTATCAGCAGTACGAGGAAGAGGAGGATTGAACTGCGACGGTCAGTTCAACCGGCACAGCTTCTCATTCAACGCAATGACTGCATCCTCGTAGTTTTCGCGTTGAATAACAAACTGCATGTTCACCTGCATCAGCGACTGGGCAAAGCTGGCAATGTTGATATTTTTTTCGTAGAGAGCCTGTGACGCCTTGTATAGAAAGCCAGGCAGGGCAATGTTTGTCCCCATCACACACACAATGGCCATCGGCTCGGCCGTAACCTGATAGAAGACATCACGCAAAACAGCAATCAGCTCCCGGCTCTTCTCGTTGTCCCACACTACCATCGTAATGGAGTTGGCGTTGGTCGACTTGAGGATATAGCTCACGTCGTACTTCACAAAATATTGCATGATGCGCCCATCGAAGCCCACCTCACCCACCATCATGGGATCATGCACTTCAATGGCAATGACTTTCCTTGATCCGGAGACAATCTCCACACGCGGCTCCGGAGAAATATAATCGCGGGAGATCAGGGTACCCGGGTGTGCGGGTTCAAAGGTATTTTTTATACGGATATCGATGCCGGCCAGTTCCAGCGGCTTGGCTGCCTTGGGGTGTATGGCTTCCATACCGATGTCGGCCAGCTGATCGGCAATGATGTAATTGGTATGTCCCACGGGAATACTGTTTTCCACTCCCACGATCTTGGGGTCCGCGCTCGACAGGTGATATTCCTTGTGAATTACCGCTTCATCAGCTTTGACCTCCACGGCAATTTTGCTGAAGGTGACCTCACTGTAACCCCGGTCAAAAGCACGCATGATTCCTTCTGTCCCCTTTGTATAGCCGGTAGCGATACAAAGTACGTTGGTAAAATCAATTCCTTTGAACTCACGGTGAATCCGTTCGTCAATGGTGAGGGGCTCATTGTCGTTAAATCCGCAGAGATCGATAAAGCGTGCGTTAATGCCATTGTTATTCAATATATTCACCGAGTTCCATCCCGAATGAGCCTCGCCGATGGATGCCAGTATCTCCCGTGCAGCCAGGTGAATGTCGGTACGATTCACATAACCCGAGGCCAGCACCTTACCCAAACTATACAATACTGTCTTGGCCTGATCCACCCGGAAGCGGATGAAGTCGCGTGCCTCTTTCAAATCCAGGCCGTAATCGGCAAAGCCGTCATTGATCAGCAGCAGTCGTTGACAGAAAGAATCCAGCGCACTGCTGTAATCCTCCCCGTTCAGAAACTTGTTGTAGATGCCCGGCTCGCCCGTCTTCTTGTGCTCCAACAGCCAGTTGGTCACATTGTTGTAGGCCGAAACCACAAAGATGCGGTTATACAGTTCGTCCCCTTTTCGATCTCCGAGAATGATGTTTTGTATAACGTCCTGAAACTGGGACATGGAGGTACCTCCTATTTTTTCTACTGTGAGCATAGGATAAACGGGATTATAATTGTTTGAATATATTCATGAGCAGCGTTTACTTTCTCAGTTCGCAAAGATAAATAATAATTCCGATCTTAAAACTGTTTCAGTGCACGATAGACCTTGTGAATGGGCAATCCCATCACATTGAAGTAGGAACCCTCAATCTTCTCCACCGCCACGTAGCCTATCCACTCCTGCACACCATAGGCACCAGCTTTGTCCAGTGGATCATATTGCGAAACATAATAGGCTATTTCTTCATCGCTGAGGTTGCCAAAAGTAACGTAAGCCACATCCGAAAAGTATTCCTGCTTTTTATGTGTGCTCAGGCAGACACCTGTGATAACCCGATGTCGGTTTCCCGCCAGTCTGTGCAGCATGTGGGCAGCATCCTCTTTGTCAGTCGGTTTACCCAAAATATCTCCATTCAACAAAACGATCGTATCTGCGGTGATCAATAGTTCATCTTCTTTGAGTGTATCCAGGTAGCTGTCTGCTTTTTTTCGGGCCAGAAATTCCGCTACTTCTTCATGGGGCAGCATTTCAGGAAAGGTCTCATCTACATCGGGCAGCGTGCGCACCTCGTATGCTACATCGATACCGGCCAGCAACTCTTTGCGACGTGGAGAGTTGGAAGCCAGCACGATCCGGTAATCTGTTAGTTTCATCATACACAAAGATAAATATTTTGCGTGTGTTTTTTATTTTTTTTCATGCTTTTAATCAGCACGATATGACACTATCATGCAAGAATAACACAAATCTGATAAATGTTAATGCAAGATTTGAACAAATAGATGCGAGAATAATCCTAACACTTTTTGCCTCCATCTTTTATCTTTGATAAAAAAAATGCGCCATGCTCTATGAATCAATGCATATATTAAAAGAGCAGCTCGACAGCTATTTCAGTGATATCGGCCTAAACAGGACCACGGAGCTTCAAAATATTGCCCTTTGGGAAAGCGGGAAGGATGAGGATTCCCAGTTGAACGAGAAACTGATTATTACCCTGCTGCGGATGGAAGAGGAAGTAACACTGAAAAACAGTCCGCATGTAAAAGTCAATGAAAACAAAAGCGAATACCGCAATCCTCCCCTTCACCTTAATGTATATCTGTTAATTGCAGCGAACTTCAAAAACTACGATACTTCTCTCATCAGCATTTCAAAAGTAATTGAGTTCTTTCAGGGGAAAAAAGTATTTACCTCTTCAAATACGGTATATAACAGAGACAATGTGGCATTTGAAATTCTCGATGACTTCCGTTTTATTCTCGAAATCTATTCTCCTTCTTTCGAAGAACTAAACAATATATGGGGTACGCTGGGAGGGCGGCAGATGCCTTCTGTAATTTATAAAGTACAGCTTATTCAAATTGAACGCGACAAGAAACTCGCTGAATCGCAAATTATTACGCATATCGGAGGCACCCTGAACGATTATTATTGAACATTATGGCTTTTTCAATACAATACAAGGAACTATTCAGGATAGATATCCTTCATCGCTTTTTCCTGGATAAAGGGACTATCAAGTTTGACTCGATGTCTGAAACAGAACAGACCCGTCAACTAAAGGAATATGATTTCCGGTTCATGCTGGATGTTAGTCCCACCGATGAGACCGTAGCCAAATTAAACGGTCACAGCTTGTTGTTAAATAGAAACAGCACGGGATTGGGCGTTTGGTATAAAGAAGCGGTTGAAGAGCAAAACCAACCTTCGATTGCTTTGGATGACAACCTTTCCCTCACTTTTCTTATTCAGATAAAAGATCCCCTGTTTTACAATTATTCCGAGCTTCTTATCGAAAATGCAGGCAAACTGTTTTACCTGTCGAACAGAAAGCCGGAGACCGAAATAAGCAGCTTCCCTTTACTGGACAAAGCCGACATGAATCATCCCGTGGATGAGAAATTTATTCTTTCGGCAGACGGCATGAAAAAAGAGAAAGTGAAATCCGGTCTGAAAGGAGGAGTCAATTATTTGGGCATCATCCGTATCTTTATGAAAGGAGACAAAAGCAGCCTGCACATCACTGACTCACAAGGGAAAGCAACCTACCCTACAAAGAAATTCACACTGATATTTAAAAACCGAAGTACCCTCTGGCGATATATTTTCAATAGTCCCCAACAAGTAAAACCGGCCGACGATCTGCTGGTGGAGAATGGAAATCCACGGGTTCTGGTAACAAAAAAAACACACCCGCTCACCCGGTTCGGATTCATCTCTTTGAAATTAAATAAAGAAGAATTACCAAATCCCGGCGTTTCGATGATTCAACCCGATCAATCAACCCACAAGATATTTTCAGAAATCTATATGTAACATTAAAATTCGATGAATTATGGCAACAGCTTACAAAACACCCGGCGTCTATATTGAGGAGATATCCAAATTCCCTCCCTCTGTAGCACAAGTAGAGACAGCTATTCCGGCCTTTGTCGGTTATACAGAACTGGCAATAGTGGATGGCGTGGACTATCACACGGAAGGCATAATCAAACCAATCAAGATTAGTTCGCTGCCCGAGTATGAGTTCTTCTTCGGTGGCGCCCCGCAACCGACAACGGTCGAGATTGAACTCAATGCCGACGATACGGTAAAGAAAGCAAAAGTAAATGGAGTAAACCTGCTTTACGATTCGGTGAGAATGTTTTACACCAATGGTGGAGGTGACTGTTTTATTGTTTCGGTGGGTAGCCACAACTCGCTTGCCTCCGATGTGGACAAACAGGAGCTGCTCAACGGCCTGGCCTCACTCGAGAAAGAGGACCTGCCCACACTCCTCGTGATACCGGAGGCAGTACATTTATCAGCCGCAGAAGCAGGTGAAGTGCATGCAGCCATGCTGGCGCAATGCAACAAGCTACAGGATCGTTTTGCCGTGCTCGACATCGTGGGAGGCAACGAGGAGATTACACCCACCACCGATCCGGTAGCCGATTTTCGAAACAATGTAGGGATGAACTTCCTGAAATACGGTGCCGCCTACTATCCCTGGATCAGGACAACATTGCCCTTCATCGTCGACTATGCGACCATCACCGGAGGTACGTATACAAAAGGAGGAGCTGCCATTCCAGACATCAAGGCACTATTTAACAGCAAATTAATTGGAAGCATCGACAACATCAGTGCGGATATTGCCACACAATCAACACTGACAATTCCCACACCGGGCACAATCAATAACCGGGCTTCTTTGGCAACTTTTGCAAACGGAATGTATGCCTTCGCCAGCGCTTTTTTTAATCTGACATTGACCGATAACGATGCCAGTGATAAAAACTCGGCTGCCAGCATTCATGCCAAATTTGTGGCTGCAGATACCAATTTACACGGCCTACTGACTACGTTGTTCGATTACAATCATTTCAGTCAGGCGGCAAACAGCGATGCACCTTCACCGGGATGGGACAATCCGCTGATTGCAAATGATTTTAGCACCGATTTTAGTCCTCTTACTTTCGCAGCACCCACCACCGACAGGAACAACATTTTCACAGCAACCACTACGGCAGTCAATGCTGCACCCTATTTTATCGCGTTGAACAATAAGCTGAAAAAACTGGTTGCCGATTTTTACAACGAATTGACTGCTGCGAGGGCCAACCGTACGGAGACATTGCGTGAAGTAGACGCTGTTTACAGGGGTATCTTTGATGCCATCAAAGCACAGGGTGTGGTATTGCCACCCAGTGGCGCTGTAGTGGGCATCTATGCCATGGTAGATGAAAACCGTGGCGTCTGGAAAGCGCCCGCCAACGTGAGCGTTGCCGCCGTAAAAGGTCCGGCAGTACACGTAACCCATGAGGAACAGGAAAGCCTGAACATAGACACCGAAGCTGGAAAATCGGTGAATGCCATTCGCGCCTTCACCGGTAAAGGAACGCTGATATGGGGTGCCCGCACCCTTGCCGGAAATGACAATGAGTGGAGATATATTCCTGTCCGTCGTTTCTTCAATATGGTGGAAGAATCGGTAAAAAAAGCAACGGCACAGTTTGTATTTGAACCCAACGATGCCAATACCTGGGTAAAGGTACGGGCTATGATTGAGAACTTTCTGGTCCTGCAGTGGAGGGCTGGCGCCCTTGCCGGCGCCAAACAGGAACATGCATTTTATGTGCGCGTCGGCCTGGGACAGACAATGACTGCCCAGGACATCCTGAATGGTTACATGCATGTGGAAATAGGGATGGCCGTCGTACGGCCTGCTGAATTCATTATCCTGAAATTCTCCCACAAAATGCAGGAATCTTAAACAATCACAACGATTAAAAATAAAACAAATAGATTATGGCAACAACGTATCCTTTGGTTAAGTTCCATTTCCAGGTAGAATGGGGCGGCACAAAAATAGGTTTTACCGAAGTCTCGGGACTGGATGTAGAATCGGAAGTGGTGGAATACCGTGATGGCGCAAGCCGTGAATATTCCAAATTAAAAATGCCCGGTATGCAGAAATACAGCAACATCACCCTCAAACGGGGAACCTTCAAAAGTGACAATGAGTATTTCAACTGGTGGAACACCGTGCAACTGAATACAATAGAAAGGCGGGACATTACAATTAGCCTGCTCAATGAAGAACATGAACCGGTGGTGACATGGAAAGTAAAAAATGCCTGGCCGACCAAAGTACAATCCACTGATCTCAAGGCTGACGGAAACGAAGTGGCCATTGAATCAATGGAACTGGTACATGAAGGGCTCAGCATTCAAAATGAATAAACATGGCCAACTATTATCCTCCCCTGGGATTTCATTTCAAGGTTGAAATTGCACACATCAAAGGTGAATTTCAGTTTCAGTCCGTGTCAGGCCTAACAGTAGACATGGAGACGGAAGAGATTTCCGAAGGGGGTGAAAACAGGTTTACGCACAAGCTCCCTGTTCGGACAAAATACCCCAACCTGGTACTGACGCGAGGGCTACTCGTAAATTCGGAGTTGATAAAGTGGTGCAGAGATGCGGTGGAGAATTTCGATATCCAACCTGCCGACCTGACCATCAGCCTGCTTAACGAGGAGCACGAGCCCCTGGCAACCTGGAATGTGGTACACGCCTGGCCTGTGAAATGGAACATGACCGACTTCAATGCCGAAGAGAGCAAGATAGCCATTGAGACCATCGAATTGACCTATCACTATTTCAATATGAAATAAAATGTCGATAGAGATTAAAGAACTGCACATTCGCATCAATGTGGAAGAGCGTACTCCTGCTACCAGTGCTGCAGGGGATACAAAACAAGATGAAAAGGATCAGATTATTGCAGTCTGTGTAGAACAGGTGATGGAAATACTTTCAAAAAAAGAAGAAAGATAACATGAGCGGAGAACTGATAAAATTGCGGATCAAAGCATACAAAGACGAAAAGTTCACGAAGAAAGTAGGCGACGGAGAGTTTAAGACGCTGCTTAATCCCGAGCAATACAGGTTCAACTACAGAATCGAACAAAACGAGGATCAGGCTCCCGGAACGAGTACCGCCGCACCGCGTTTCAACAAGGCACCACCCGAAAGCCTCGAGCTGGAGTTTGTCTTTGACCGTACCGGAGTTGTTGTCGATTACGGTAAACCGGGAACAGACGGGGGCAATGCCTTCCGCGACGAAGGAAACGGGATCAACGACGACATCGAACAGTTCAAAAAAGTGATTTTCGATTACAACGGAGAGGAACACAAACCCAACTATCTGATCATTTCCTGGGGTACGCTGCTGTTCAAGGGAACCCTGTCGGAGATGGAGATTATCTACAAACTGTTCAAACCCGACGGAACGCCATTGCGTGCTACGGCACGTGCTAGGTTTAAAGGCTTTGTGGAAGATAGTCTCCGTGTGGCAAAGGAAAACAACAGTTCTCCCGATCTCACCCATGTCAGGGAGGTGAAAGAGGGTGATACCCTGCCGCTCATGACTTTCCACATCTACGGTGATTCGAAATATTACCTCGAAGTAGCCAGAGTGAACCGGATTACAAACTTTCGAAAATTAAGTGTGGGTCAGGTAATCTATTTTCCGCCCATTGAAAAAACATCCTGATTATGTCCGAACGAGTCATCCATACATCGCGATCGGCCGATCTGGTCACCCTTAAGATCCTCGTTGCAGGTGAGACGTTGTCGCAATCGTTTCAAGTGCTCGGTGTCGATGTGGAAAAGGAGATCAACCGGATCCCCATTGCCAGTATCCTGTTGCGTGACGGAGACCCGGCTTCACAGGATTTTGCCATAAGTAACCAGGATCTTTTTGTGCCAGGAAAAGAGATTGAAATTAAAGCAGGTTACCATTCCGATGAGGAGACCATCTTTAAAGGAATTGTAATCGGTCACAAATTGAAAATCCGATCTGACAAGTCGTTTCTGATGGTGACGTGCAAAGACAAGGCTGTCAAACTCACTGTAGGCAGGAAAAGCAAGTACTTCTACGATAGTTCCGACAGTGAGATCATGGAGGAGATAATCAGCAGCTACGGTCTGGAGAAGGAGATTGAGCCAATTAATGTAACACACAAAGAGTTGGTGCAGTACAATGTCTCCGACTGGGACTTCTGTATAGCCCGGGCACAGGCAAATGGAAAGATTTGTCTGGTGGAGGACGGAAAAATTATCGTAAAAAAGCCGGACACAGGGCAGCAGCCCGTGGAAACGGTAACTTATGGTGCCACCATGCTCGATTTCGAGGCCGAAATGGATGCCCGCCACCAGTTTTCGAAGGTGACCTCCTACGGATGGAGTGCTTCCGGGCAAGAACTGCTGGAAGCCGAAGCAAACGACCCCGCCGTTTCATTAAACGGAAACCTTGCACCCGACGATCTGGCACAGGTCATCGGCCTGGATAACCTGGAACTGAAAAACGGAGGCTCCGACAGCAGCTCGTTGCAGCAATGGGCCGACGCCAAGGCACTGTTTAACCGGATGGCAAAAATCCGGGGCAGACTCAAATTCCAGGGCCTTCCTGCTGTGAAACCCAGTACCATGCTGAAGCTGGAGGGCGTGGGCGACCGGTTCAACGGCAATGTTTTTGTCTCTGCTGTCCGGCATCAGCTCACCGAAGGAAACTGGACCACAGATGCACAGTTTGGAATCAATCCGAAATGGTTTACAGAAACGGCCGACATCAACGATCTCCCGGCTGCCGGGCTTACAGCTGCAGTGAACGGATTGCAAATTGGCATCGTCACACAGCTCGAATCGGATCCCGAAGGGGAGGACCGCATTCAGGTGCGACTACCTGTCGTGGATAACCAGGGAGAGGGTATTTGGGTACGGGTGGCCACGCTGGATGCCGGCGACAAGCGAGGTTCCTTCTTCAGGCCCGAGATCGACGACGAGGTGATTGTGGGGTTTATCAACGGCAACCCAAATGAAGCCGTGATACTCGGCATGATGAACAGCAGTGCCAAACCGGCACCGCTAACAGCATCCGACAGCAATCACGAAAAAGGTTTTGTCACCCGCAGCAAAATTAAATTCCTGTTCAACGACGACAAGAAATCGGCTTCACTCGAAACGCCTGGCGGAAAGAAGATCATACTCGATGATGATGCCGGCGTCATACATTTCGAAGACGAAAACGGCAACAAGGTGGTGGCCGACTCCGGCGGAATTACACTCGACAGCCCCAAAGACATCATTTTAAAAGCAACCGGAGATATTCGGCTCGAAGGAATGAACATATCGGTAAAAGCCAATGCACAGTTTAAAGCCGAGGGTTCAGCTGGCGCTGAGATCTCCACAAGCGCTGTGGCGGTCCTGAAAGGTTCAATGGTTCAAATAAATTAAAATATGGGAAAACCGGCAGCACGAATTACAGACATGCACACCTGCCCCATGGTTACCGGCACGGTACCCCATGTAGGCGGACCTCTTCTGCCACCAGGTGAACCGACCGTACTGATCGGTGGCCTTCCTGCAGCACGAGCAGGCGATATGGCCACCTGCACAGGGCCACCCGATTCCATCGCCGCAGGTTCGGCCACGGTATTGATTGGCGGTATGCCTGCAGCACGCATGGGTGATATGACCGCACACGGAGGCACCATCGTCGCCGGTGCACCCACAGTATTGATAGGAGGTTGAAAATATGGAAAATCAATCGTTTCTCGGCAGGGGATGGAGCTTTCCCCCTGAATTCAACAATGAATCTAAAGCAGTGAAAATGCTCGAGGATGAAGAAGACATACAAAGCAGCCTTCATATATTGTTATCGACAAGGCCGGGTGAACGGATTATGGTTCCCGGATATGGTTGCAACCTCGATGAATTGCTGTTCAGTCCGCTCAATCTGACAATCAAAACGTATGTCGTCGATTTAATCCGTACGGCTATTCTTTATTACGAGCCTCGCATCGATGTCAATAAAATTGAAATCGACCCGACCGACGAGTTCAATGGAGTTTTACTCATCCATATCGAATATACCATCCGGGCAACCAACTCAAGAATGAATATGGTATATCCCTTTTACAAAGAAGAGGGGAACGAATTATAAACCTGAATTAGTATGGCAAACTGCGGTAAGGAATTAGTACTGAAACGTGAAGGAGCCGACCAGCAGGAGCGGTTTATTGAGGCTTTGAGCCCCGAATTGATCAAACTGAACGAGTTCAGCCTGAAAGAATGGATGCAATTTGCATACCGTTTTGCTGCACATCTGAACTATTTCGGTATCCATGATGATGGCGAACCTTCGGGAGACTGGCAGGAATTCTTTCAAAAGGATGAGGAACTTGAAACATTCCTCCGGAGTGTGGAAGAAGGTGGCAGCATCAAGCCACACCTGGCGCTTTATGTGGCCTTTATCCAGTTGCTCGAATTCACCAAAAGCCGGTTCAATACACTCACCCGCAGGCATCTGGATTTTTATTATCAACATATCCTGCAAATTGAAAAACTCCCACCTACAGCCGATAAAGTGCATGTGCTGTTCGAACTGGCGAAAAACTGTGTCAATGCACAAATAGCCGATGGTACCCAGCTCGATGGTGGAAAGGATGGCAAGGGACAAAAACGCATCTACGAAACAAACGGTGAATTGATCGCCAACCAGATAAAGGTTGCACAATTAAGGAATCTATATAACGACCATAAAAACAGCAAATTAAAGGCATCAGAAAAAGCAGCCTCCTTCGACGGTGTGGGCGGTGATTTTCCGAACGACGAGTTAAAGTGGTGGCCTTTTGGGCACTATAATGCACCCGGTTATCCGGAACTGCCTGATGCAAAAGTCGGTTTCGCGCTGGCGTCCGATGTGTTGGCGATGAGAGAGGGGGAGCGCAATGTCAAGCTGACCATAGAGTTTGTCAGTTCACCAGCCTCGCTCCCGGTATCCATGCTGACAGAAAACCTGAAGATCTGGTGCAGTGGGGAGAAAGGATGGCTTGGCCCCTTTACAGTCCAGCCACAGCTCAACGACGAAGACGGAAAAAACATCTATACTTCGGAACTGAATGTGACAACAAAAAAAATGACACTTGCTTTTCAGGTTCCAAAGGAAGAAAAGGCGGTGACAGCTTACCAACAGGCAATACACGGCGAAAATTTCACGACTGGTCTGCCGGTCTGCCGGGTGTTGATACAGACGGAAAATGAGGAAGGTCATGCACTCTACCGCCGACTGGTAGAAAAAGAGGTGAAAGCAATCTCCATTGATGTGGATGTACGAAGAATAGAGGGGCTTGAACTGGAAAATGACATCGGCATACTCAATGCCTCCAAACCCTTTTTCCCGTTCGGAACCAGGCCGGTGAAAGGGTCCAATTTCTACCTCGGCTATACCGAACTCTTCAAAAAAAAGTGGGAAACGTTTGATGTGGAAATCGACTGGAAAAACACACCCGAAAAGCTCGGAAGTTACGATGCCTTTGTCGATTTGTATTTCGCCTACCGCACCGATTACCTCTACCAGGCCAGTTCATCGGGTTATCTCGATGGAATTTTCCTCTCTGAGAAGGTGGATGCCGTAATTCAGGAGGTCGATGCCGTAATTCGGAAGGTAGTGGAGGACAATTCACTCACGATGGAGAAGGATGTCAAGATTGTCAATAAAAATCCCGATAATTTAATTGTCACCGACGACAGCTTTTTTAAAGCACTGATTGAGATCAAGCACAGAGAGGGATGGATGACATTGCCGGGTAAGTTAACGCTTTTTACACCCGATGACGAGGGCTTTGTCACCCATTTCAGCGTAACAAATGCGGGTTATGAAACAGGCAAAAACGGTCCTGCCCGCCTCTCGCTCGAGCAGTCATTCTTGCATGACCTTTTTCCGCGAATCTATGCGCTTGCCCTGGCCAGTGAAGAGAAAACGGCATTGATACCCAATGAACCCTACACGCCGCTAGTCGAAAACATCCGGCTGAATTATACTGCCACAGCAACTTTCAACACGGCTGCAAGCGAGCAGGATTACAAGAGCAACCCCCTTCAGTTGTTCCATGAACATCCTTTTGGACAGTCGGAAGAACATCCGTTTATGAAAAATCAACTCTCTTTTTTGAGTGATGCCGACAAAAAAATATATCCAGTACCCACTTATTGCAAGGGAGGAGAGCTTTATATCGGTTTGGAAAATGTACTCCCCCAACAACAGGTTTCTTTGCTGGTGCAGGTACTTGAAGGAAGTGAGAATCCTGAGGCAGACACATTCACAGGAAAACAGAAAGTAGCGTGGTCGGTCCTCTTTCACAATGAATGGAAGCAGTTCGATTCAACCTATATGATCACCAATGAAACCGATAATTTCCTGAAATCAGGCATCGTCCGGTTTTCACTTCCAAAAGGGATAAACAGCGACAGTACACGGCTCCCCGGTGGACTGGTATGGGTGAGAGCCACAATCTATAAGGATTACGATGCGGTATGCAAAACCATGGCCATCCATGCCCAGGTTGTACAAGCCCGATTTACAGATCACGGCAATGAATTGTCGCATCTCGAAAAAGGGCTGGAAGCAGGAAACATTTCAAAACTCTTGCAGCGAATATCCAGTGTGAAGGGAATATCCCAGCCTTTCAGCTCCTTTGGTGGCACCCCCCTGGAAACTGACGCCCAATACTACCGGCGAGTGAGTGAACGGCTGAGACACAAACACAGGGCCATCACTCTCTGGGATTATGAACACATCGTGTTGCAGGAGTTTCCCGAAATACACAAGGTGAAATGCCTGAACCACACCTCCGAAAACTCTTTTCTGTCGCCTGGCGATGTGATGGTCATTGTCATTCCCGACATTGTGAACAAAAATGTGTTTGATATTTACCAGCCACGTGTAAGCAGGGCATTACTGAACCGGGTGCAGCAATACCTCAATCGGCTCAATTCTTTCCATGTACACGCCGTCGTACGGAATCCCGACTATGAAGAAGTCACCGTAGCGCTGAAAGTGAAGTTTCACGAAGGGTACGACGAAAGCTTCTACAAGAAGCAACTGAACGAAGATATTACCCGCCTGTTGTCGCCCTGGGCCTTCGAGCAGACTGCTGAAATCAGGTTTGGTGTCACCCTGCACCGGAGCACAGTCATCAATTGGATCGAAAAACTGGGATACGTCGACTATGTGGCAGATGTAACCCTGCAAAAGGGGGGAGAAATAAGCACAAAAAGTGTGTCACCCGAAAGTCCGAAGGCCATTCTTGTATCGGCCAGGCAACATCAGATCGACACCGATATCAAAAGTTGTACCGTACAAACAGAAACCAAAGAAACATGTCAGAGCTGAGAAAATATCCCCCGATAAAGAAAGATGTGGCCACTGGCGACGATCTCGATTATGGTTTCCTGCGTAAAAAAGGGAGGGAGTACATCGAGCAGCTGGCCCGAAATGTATGGACCGACTACAATGTACACGACCCGGGCATCACCCTGCTCGAGATGCTGAGTTATGCGCTGACCGATCTTGCGGCACGCATCGAAATGCCAATCGAGGATCTGCTGACCCCGAAAGAAGATAGCGCTCCGAAAATCGATGAACAGTTTTTCACAGCTTCGCGGATATTGACAACCAAACCGGTCAGCGAGGCAGACTATCGAAAACTGTTCATCGACATTGAAGGTGTCAAAAACTGTTGGCTGAAAACATATCCCAAAACGGTCTGGGTCGACTGTAAAAACAGCAAACTATCGTACAATGAAAAAGATTTCGAATCTGTTGCGAAAGATGACAAAAAGCAGTTCGACCTGAAAGGGCTGTATACCGTAATTGTCGACTTTGATGAACCGGACCACGATAAATTTCCGACCGAAATACTTGTGGAAGCCGAAAAAGAGCGAATCAAGAAGGAGATCCGATCCCGATTTCATTCCCATCGCAATTTGTGCGAAGACCTGATTGCTGTCCGGGAAGTGGGCATTCATCCTGTTTCTGTTTGCGCCAGCATTGAACTGGAGCCGGAAGCAGACGAAGAGCTGGTGCATGCCAAAGTAATCCACGCCATCGACCACTATTTTTCCCCTTCGCTCCGGTTTTACTCACTCAGGCAGATGACGGAGAAAGGGTACAGTTCCGAAGAGATATTCGAAGGCCCCCTGCTGGAAAACGGATTCATTGATTCCGGGGAGCTGGAATCATCTGACTTGCGCACCGAAGTACGGTTGTCGGATCTGATGCAGTTGATCATGGCAGTCGATGGCGTTAAAATCATCCGCGATATTTCAATCAAAGACAGCCATAACCCCGACGATGAGGCAGATGAATGGCTCATCTGCGTGGAGCCCGGGAAAAAACCGGTACGTTGTGTTGACAGTGCTTACAGTTACTTTAAAAGCGTGTTGCCGGTCAATCTGAACAAAAAGAGAGTGGACCTTTACCTCGACGCAATTAAAAAGGCGGAAAAAGAAGCACAGGAAAATGCCAAAATAGGAATGGAAATATCTGTACCACAAGGAATCTATCCTGGAACAAGTGAGACGACGACCATCCAGAACGATTTCCCCGACACCTATGGCATCGGACGCAACGGGTTGCCGGCGCAGGTGCCCACAGCCCGCAAGGCACAGGCAAAACAGCTGAAAGCCTACCTGCTTTTTTTTGATCAAGTGTTGGCCACCTATTTTGCCCATCTTGAAAAGGTGAAGGATCAGCTCTCTGTAAACCACCAATTGAAACAAACCTACTTCACCCAGGCAGTGCAGGATATCAGGGATTTCGAGGAACTGGTATCCGATTATCCTGCCGGCGACCCGGAGCAACTGACCGCGAAGCTACTCGGTGAGCTGGACAACAGTGTGCAGCGAAATAACCAACTGCTCGATCATCTGATGGCCCGTTTTGCTGAGAAGTTCACCGACTATGCCTTTCTGATGAAGCAATTGTATGGCAATTACGCCGACGAGGCAGTCCTTCAATCGAAACAAAGCTTTTTGAAAGACTATGATGTAACCAGTCGGGAACGGGGCAGTGCATTCAACTATTACCGCCAACCTGCAGAAATGCTATGGGATACAGAAAATGTGGCAGGTGTAGAAAAAAGGATTGCCCGCCTGACCGGTATCAAAGACTATACACGGAGAGACTTGTCTGGCTCGTTTATCGAGCTTTACGATCTGGTTGATTCAGATGGAGAAACCGTCTACCGCTGGCGGATCTACGATCAGGAGGAGAAGATCGTTTTGTCGGCCACCGAAAATTATCACACACCACACGAAGCCCGCGACGAAATATACCATGCCCTGGTAAAGATTGTGGAGACTTCTCCCGAAACAATTGAAGCAGCATTTGAAAGTGGTATTTCCGACGAGGCAGTCATCGGGAACTTTGAAATCCAGATTTCCGATAGCGGCAAATACTCTTTCAACGTGCTCGACAGGGAAGCTGATCCCGACGGCGCTGACCGGGTGATTGCCCGCCAGTATACCTACCATGAGACACAAGAGGAAATAAAGGAAGCCATTCTCGCACTCATCGCATGGATGACGGGGGTTTTCACTGAAGAAGGCATGTTCCTGATCGAACACATCCTGCTACGCCCCGACGTAACTGCCGAGACAGTGCCACAGGATCAGTTCATGACCATCTGCGGTGAAGACTGCACGGGATGTCACCCTGTCGATCCTTATTCTTTCCGGGTTACCGTGGTCTTACCCGGGTGGACATACCGCTTTGCCAACGCCGATTTCCGCAATTTCCTGGCAGAGCTTATCCGGAAAGAGTTGCCTGCCCATCTGCTGGCACGAATCTGCTGGGTGGGCTACCAAAAGGGACAGGTTCCCGATGAAGAAAACGATATGCTCCGACTGGAAAAGGCATACAAAGCATTTTTACTGGCAAAAACCAATCTCGGGCAGAAACAGGATGAAGAGAAACTAAAAGAACTGATCAACATACTGAATGAGTTAAGTTCGGTTTATCCTGCGGGTAAACTGATCGATTGCGATGAGGAAGATGAAACACTGAAAGGCAAGATTATCCTTGGCCGCACCAACATAGGAAATATTTAATACATAAGCTATGGCAGATAAATTAAGTGGCATCACCACACAGTACCATACGTTTGTCGATAACCAGGTATTGACAAAAGATCAACTGAATGGTTTTATCGATTATTTTGAAGATCAGCACCGGCTATCGCGTGTTTTCCTGCACGGGGTGGGCATTGTTTGCGGTTTTAAGCTGCATCTCAACAGCTCCGAAAAAACATTGACGATAACCCAGGGTGTGGGCATTACAACAGACGGAGATCTCATCCTGCTCCGGAAAAACATCGCCGGTAAACCGGAGAAGAGCATCGATTTCAAAGAGATGAAATTGACCCATTTCCGTAAGTTCGGAGATCATTTTGCGAACTACTCCTTTTTCAAAAAAAAAGAAGCGGGTAGCGAAACAGAAACATCCATGGAGCTATGGGAAATTCTGCCAGGGCAAACCGAAGGAGAAAAACCGCTGGCAGAGCTGCCCGAACTGGAGAGCAAGGTGGTTGTGTTGTATCTTGAATCCTATGCCAAGGAGGGTGATCTGTGTACCAGCATCGATTGCGACAACCAGGGTGTCGAACAGGTTGCACGCCTCAGGATATTGCTGGTTTCAAAGGAGGATGCAGCGTATATAGTCAAAAGAGACACGCTCTTTTCCAAATATGAACGGGCCGATCAATATTTCGACCTCCCCGAGGTGGCAGTACCCCGTGTCATATTGAATTCGAACAATGCTTCCGGTTATGAAAACCTCAAACTGGCTTTTCACCAGGCGATAAACGACAAGACATTCTTTAGCAACCTCTCTGAAGGAATTACAAAAATACTGAAAGATTTCAATGCGATCCTGCAAATGAAATTGCCTTCAAACACGTTGTCTTCTATCCTGGCTAAACTGAATAAAATTGCGGGATCCGGAAACTCCCACATCGCGTTTAATGTACAGTACCGTTACGATTTTTTTAAAGATGTGGCGGAGACCTATCAGGAAATAAAGGAGCTCCTCTTCTCGCTGAAAGAAGTGTGTTGTCCCGATATACATGCGTTCCCCAAACACCTGTTACTTGGAAGCCTCGACGAAACAAACAACCCGGTAAAGCATTTCCGGCATGGGTTTTACAAGTCGCCCGCAATGACATGTTGTTCTGGAAAGCTCGAAACCTGCCGGAGCCTGGTGCTGCGGCTGATAGAAATTATCGATAGTTTCGGCGAAAAAAAGGGAGAAATAAAAATCACTCCTTCTAAAAAAATGGGCAAGTCGGGCGACCGTGCCA
Organism: uncultured Proteiniphilum sp.; assembly: GCA_964602395.1. GTDB lineage: Bacteria > Bacteroidota > Bacteroidia > Bacteroidales > Dysgonomonadaceae > Proteiniphilum. The sequence continues at coordinate 54,912 of CAZRRC010000003.1, forward strand.
TTCCGTTTTATTACGCTGTCGACCTTCCTTTGTTGAAGTATTGGAATGACGACAAAACCAAAAAGAATGCGCAGGATACCAACCTAAGCTATCACCGCGATATGCTGGCCAAATTGCCACATATCCAGGATCCTTTGCGCTACAACATCGACGGCTTCGACTTTTACCGGATTGAGGGGCATCAGGGAAAAGATTACAAGACAGCACTCGAAGAGATCAATCGTCAAAAAGAGCTGTACGGATTGGCATTCGATGTAAAAGCGTTGTCGGTCAACCTGAACACCGAGAAACTGAACATCGACCAGTATGAATGTGAATTTGAAGACCTGAAACTACTGTTGAATGCCTGGACAGCCGAACAAGAGTGCATACTCGCCCAGGTTGCCTCGTTTTTCTCCGGGTTCAGTCTCGTGAGTCCGGGTGAAAATATGAAAGATCCCATCCTGACACACCGTATGAAGGCTGCATCACGCACATCAGTCAAAAATGTCTATGCTAACCGCCTGGAGGCCAGTTCAGGCACCTTGGGTAACGTCAGCAACGTTTATGCAGTCAGTGACAGTGTGATACCCGACAACTTCACCACCGAAAAAGATGCCCTCGGAAGTATCCTGATTAAGGCGTATGAAGAAACGAAAGGCGGTTCGGTCAATGACGTGATTGCCAATTCCAAAGCCATGGTTGAATCACAGCTCTCCGATGAGATCTGGAAAGAGAAACCCGAGATGAAAGCATTTGTCATAGACCAGTCCATTGAATTGCTGGCATGGTCCAACGAACTCATGACGAAAATGCCGGGGAGCATACCCGATTTCTCCGTAAATCAGGTTGATCAATACAAGCTGACCCTGGAGGAACTTTGTAAACGGGTCAAAATAATGAAGAACCGCTATCAGCAGATCGAGCTGAGCCAGAGCCTTAAATTATTCATGGATCTGCTCATCAACCAGCTTTCCCAGGTCTGCTGCTCTGGTAAAAAGCTGGAAGTTCTGTATAAAGAGATCGACAGCCGAAAGGAAAGGATTCTCCTCCGGCTGCAACTGGCCCGGTTTATTGAAAAACATCCCGGTCTCGAACACAAGGCAGGTGTACAACCCGGCGGTACCTTCGTGCTGATCTACCTCAACAAAATTCAGATCAAACCTACGCGTACGATAAACCCCGAGAGATATGAAATAGCTGACAACCTTTCTTTTGCAGGGTCAAGGATTGAGTCATCTTCACCTGAAGAAACGGAGAAACGTATATCCCTGTTGGGAAAATATGCCGAATTTCTGAAAAAGGAGCCTCTGGCGAACGAAGAGATATCGAGAGTTGAAGCGCTGATCAAAGAAGAAGAGTTCAGCCTTTCGGGAAGAGTATCGGCATCTACCAACATTCCCAACAACACGGTCGTAGCCGACTTTTCCCTGCCCTATCTCTGTTGTTCCGACTGCGCCCCAATCAACTTTATCATGCAGAAACCACCTGCCAGACTACGGCTTGAGAAAGATAGCTGGTGCCTTGGAAAAGAACGGGGTATCATCCTCTACGAAGTCTCACCGGCCGATGGTGTGATCGCAGTTGTTCCTGCTACCGAAGGGCTGACCATCGGAGAGGGAAAGATCACGATTGATCCCGAAACATTCCCTGCAGCCATGTTCGGACAGATCATTCATTTCACTGTGAACCAGCAGGTGACCGATGCGCAGTTGACTGTGCACAAATCGCCGCAGGCCGGTTTCGAAGCGCCTGAAAGAATTGAGATTGGGCAGGAGGTAACATTCAAGCCCTTCGGCGATACCGAAGGAGATACTTTCCTGTGGGATTTCGGTGACGGCACCACATCCACAGAAAAAAGCCCGACTCACACTTACAAAACGTTGCCGGGAACCAACGACAACAAGGTCGTGGTAAAACTGACCGTAACAGGATCAAGTGGCGTCTGCACCGCCACTGCCGAACATTCAATCCAACTCTTTGAGGAAGAGGAGCCGCCAGTGAACACCTGCATGGAAAAAGCCAAAGAGGGTATGTGGGCAGACCTTAAAATCCTGCAGACACTGCAGCTTTCCAACTCCAATTTTGTGGTACCCATCTGGATGTCGACAAGCGAATTGTACGGAGGAACAGCCGACTTTGGAAAAGGAGTGCTCAACGATGTCGACAATTACCTGACCGGGAATCACAACAACAGACTGGTGGACATGTTCTCCCCGCTATGGGAAAAGACATCCAAGCTGATCATGGAGCTATCCGGGAACCGGGAAAGTGAGGAGTTTCAGCATCTGGTACAAATTCTGGCTTTGCAGTTGCGGTTGTTCTACAATGTGATCGGATGTCAGCAAAACGAAGTGCTCGATAAATCGGGCGAACTACTGAAGCGCTTGCTGGAAGAAATCGTTGCTATCCTCAGAAATTTAAGAGAACGTGATATAAAACTGCCGGAATCGTTCCGTCCCTTTTTGGAAGAATGGGCGAAAAGAGTTGCCGGTAAGGTAATTCTGGAAGAGCATGTCAAAAATATTTTAGACAATAACCTGGTGTAAATTGAATGCAAACGCATATATCATTGAAAAAGTGTTTGTCGAGGTGAACACAGGGAGCATGGCGACAGCTACAGCTCTAAAAAACCATATTAGCGTGCTGCTGGAGCAACGCATCCTGCCGGAACTTTCGAAGATACTGGATGAGTGGAATCAGCCTGACAAGGTGGTCCGTTTTCCTACATTCCACCTGAATGTACAGATTCCGGCTGACCATTTTGATGACAGGCTGGAGGAGGCGGTGACCGCCCAGTTTGCACAGCAGATGAAGCGAGTATTCGTTTCTGGGGATGGCGCAGGTGTTCCGTTGCAGAATGACGTGGCGATCATTCCTTCGGAAGAAAACAGGGAGGAGTTATTTTTCTTTTTCCTTGAAAAAGGCTTCCTCCCCTGGTATGGTACAAAAGCCGATCTCGCTGCGTTTTTACAACTTCCAAATTGGAAAGAGCATCTCGAAAAACCCTCTTTTTTACGCCGTCTGGTCAATCTGCTGGAAAATAATGCCGCGGTGGGCGACCGTTTTATTTATCAACTCGAAGAGAAACAGAAATTGATTTTTCTTGAGAAGATCAATCCGGCAGTCCGACAGGCAACAGCGATAGCCCCTCTGCTGCACAAGCTGCCTCCTGAACCGCAGGCCTCCCTCTTCCGGTTTCTTCTGGATGTGTCAATCGGCAGTGAACCTGCATTGATTCTGCACACCTCCAGTGAGCTGGAGAATGTGCTGAGAGAGAAGATTGCAGTCCTTACTTCAACTCCTTCTGGAGCAGACAAAGCTTTTTTTTCTGACATGAAGGGAACCAGGAATCGTGTTGAAATTCCGGAGATCGAAGAGAGTGAGCAGGAAACATTTTTTGCTTCCAAAGAAGAGGCGATTGCCGTACAAAATGCCGGACTTTTTTTGTTGCATCCCTTTTTGAAATCATTTTTTGAGGCAATTGACGTACTGGATGAAAGGGGACAGATCAAAGGATCGGCCCTCCATGTAGCCATTCAGTCACTTCACTTTCTGGCAACAGGCGACATTGATTTTTTTGAGTGTAACCTCCTTTTTGAAAAGTTCCTGTGTGGCGTTCCACTCATGATGCCAGTGCTCAGAGAAAGCCTTCTATCAGAAACAATAAAGGGGGAATGCAGCCAACTTTTATATGAAGTTATCAGGCAGTGGCCTGCATTAAAAAACAGTTCTCCGGATGGATTGCGTCAACTGTTTATCCAGCGAAAAGGAAAACTGATACAGGAAGAGCACCGTTATAAGTTGCTGATGGAGCGAAAAGCCCAGGATATCCTGCTCGATAAATTAAGCTGGAATAGCTCACTGGCGAAAATTCCGTGGAGGAAAGTGCTATTATTTGTGGAATGGTAAGCAAATAAGCATGTACAGGACAATGTATGATTTCATACGGATAAATTGAAAACAAATTCATCATATGACAAAGACAATACAAAAATCGCAGAAGACGCCTAATCACGATGTCCTCAACGGCGCAACGAACAAGCCATTTTTCCGGGACAAGGGAGGAAACGATTTTTTCCCACAAAAAAGCACGTCCAACAATGACAATGCTTTTTTTTCCCGTGAAAACAACGAAGCGATCGTAAACAACACTGGCATACCCGACCAGTTAAAGACAGGCATAGAAAACCTTTCAGGCATTGATCTGTCAGACGTAAAAGTTCACCGCAACTCTTTACGTCCAAGGCAACTCGACGCACTTGCCTACACCCAGGGGACGGATATATATGTCGCACCGGGACAAGATAAACTTCTTTCACACGAAACCTGGCACGTGGTACAACAAAAACAGGGAAGAGTTTATCCCACGGCAAAACTGGGAAAAGATCAAATAAACGATCATGACACACTCGAGAAAGAAGCGACAGAAATGGGAAATAGGGCGTTATCTGCCAATCACATCTCTCCCGATATAATCAACAGAAACAGCTACCAGACTGCAGCAAATCAACACCCTTCCGAGGTTATTCAAAGAGAGCCCATTCCGGCCAGTGCAATTATACTGGATGTGAATGCTTCTGCAGAAACTGTACTTGAACACTTAATTTCCACAGCCCGTGCAACCAGCCGCCAGTACAGCACCGTAAACTGGAGGAATATGTTTTTACCGGTTATTACCCAGCAGTTAAGGGGACGGGCATTGGGTCCCATAAGCCATAGCTGGAGAGACAATGCAGGAATAGACGTAGACTGGTCGGTCACCATTAGTTTTGACCAGTCGGGGGCAACCAGAACAGCCAGACCGACCGAACAAAGAGACATTGCCAATACATCAGGAGGATCATCCTCGAGCAGTCTGGGGAGCAGCCTGAGTGACACCACCGGATCGAGCGCCTCGGTCTCCAGTGGTTCGAGCAGTACTGTAGGAGTAGAGGAAGGGCCTGTCAGTGCCCAGGCTGGTAGCACCACGGGCAGGTCAATTGGCTTGAGCGACTCACACACCAGTGGCAGCAGCGGATCATCGGGAGGAGGGTTGAGCGCTGGCTCTTCTGCTGTCAGCAGAGAATCAGTCAGCAGGTACCTGGCTTCGTTGAGAGTGAGCATCGATTGTACAGCCGAAGCGGCATACAGTAACTGGGATCTGATCAATCCCGTGAAGTGGGGCGCACATTTGGCCGGAAGAAAGCATCGGAATTATACATTTTTCATCGGGACGCTCACCTATGATTTACCAAATTATTAAATCTCCAAATGAAAGCCAAAGCAACGATCAATTTTGAGGGACTCGCTTTTCTCGACGAACTTGAAACAATTTATGATTCTGAAGGGATAAAAGGTGCCATCAAACTTACAGCACAGCAGTTTCCCATCGGTCAGACTATCCGGCTACAACAACATCCTGATCCACATCATGAGGTTATTTACAGGATTGAGAGAGTCGTCATTTCATCGATCCATCAGGATGCAATGCTATGGCAGAGGGGGGATACACCTTCGGGTTCGCTGATCCGGAGCATGCAGCTACCCTACGTTGACAAGCCTTTTCAAATAGAGATTTACGGAAGTCCGGACAACACGAACACTCCTTCAGGGGAAAAAGGATGAAGGATTTGCAACAAACAAGATAAACAGGTAAATACTCATTTGGTTCAGGAATATGGCTTCAGTTGAATCAACAGAAAAACAACGCGTTTCAAATAATGAGCAATACAAAATATCTTGACTTTTTGAGAAATGTAATTGAGGTCCGGCTTGAAAAGATATTCAAAGGGAATGATACCCCTCTTTCATCCTGTCCTCCATCAGATACAAATTCGGAACTGGGGCGTTTTATCAATCTACAGAGTCTGAATGACGAGGAGACAATCATCCTGTTGCTGGCATTGGTGCCACATCTCGACCCAGGTTTTTTTCAATCGGTCATCGCTCCCTTTCTTCCGAATGGGGGTGATTTCCCGGAGTTTGGCGGCACGAGGGGCAAAAACCATCGGGGCATACTGCCGACTGGCGAGACTGCATTGTTCGTGCTGGCAGGGAATGATCTGGAAAAACGCATCGCTCTTTACCGCTACTTTGATGAAGATCATCTCTTTGCTAAAAAAAATGTGCTATTCATTGAGTTACCGGAGCACCATGAGCCCCGGATGAGTGGCCGGCTGATACTGGACGATGAATATGCAGAGTTGTTTACCACCGGAAAAATATCCAAACCAAAACTCAGCAGCGACTTCCCTGCCGAACGTATCACGACGGAGATGAACTGGGACGATCTGGTCCTTCGGGAAAAAACAATGTCCGGGATCAAAGAGATAGAAACGTGGCTGAAGTACAACGATGAGCTGCTCTTTGGCTGGAAGATGCAGGGAAAAATAAAACCCGGCTACCGTGTCCTGTTTCATGGGCCCTCAGGCACGGGCAAGACACTGACGGCCTGTCTGCTGGGGAAATATACACAACGCGATGTATACCGGATCGACCTCTCTATGGTGGTCTCAAAGTATATCGGTGAAACCGAAAAAAACCTTTCCAGGCTTTTCGACAAGGCCGACAACAAAGAGTGGATATTATTCTTCGACGAGGCTGACGCCCTGTTCGGTAAGCGGACCACCGTAAACGATGCCCACGACAAGTACGCCAACCAGGAGGTCTCTTATCTCCTGCAACGCATTGAATCACATGGAGGGCTGATTATCCTTGCCTCCAACATGAAGTCGAATCTCGATACCTCCTTCACCCGGCGGTTTAATTCTATCATTGAGTTCGATCATCCCGATGCTTCGGAACGCTTGCAGCTCTGGAGAAACTATTTCCCACGCGTGGCCATGAACGGGACAAGGATAGACCTGGAAGAGATTTCCCGTAAATATCATTTGACCGGTGCGAATATCGTCAACGTGATACAATTTGCCGGCTTGCAGACGCTGGAGAAAAAGTCGCGTCTCATTTCGTCGGATGACCTGCTGAGAGGAATACGGAAGGAGTACGAAAAAGAGGGTAAAACAATGCGCCAGGAATAGCCTGATTTTTGACTAATGTGGGTTATTGCTATCTTTGCAAAAAAAAGATGATACTCGATCTCTGTCCCTCCCCTGCCCTCTATCCCTATTACCGGAAAGAGAACGACACCGTGATAGTGGTGGATGTCTTCCGGGCCTCGGCCACCATGTGTGCCATGTTACACAACGGGGCGACTGCAGTGATTCCGGTAGCCGATATCGAGGAGGCAAGACAGTACAAACTGAAAGGTTTTCTGGTGGGAGCCGAACGGAAAACCCGAAAATGCGATTTTGCCGACTTTGGCAATTCACCCTTCGACTATACCCGTGAAATCGTGGCCGGCAGAGAGGTGGTCTTTACCACCACCAACGGCACCATGGCCATAGAGATGGGACGCGACAGCAAAAATTTATTTATCGGCACCTTTTCCAATATCGACGCGTTGGCCGACAAGTGTATGGAGTCATCAGAACGGATTGTGGTGATCTGCGCCGGATGGAATAACCGGGTCAATGTGGAGGATACCCTCTTCGGGGGTGCTTTTGCAGAGCGGTTATCGGGAAAAACGAATCTAATAATCGGTTCCGACGCAGTCAGGATAGCCTTGGCCCTGTGGCAACAGGCAAAAAGTGATCCTTTGGAATATCTGCGGCAGAGCGACCATCACCAACGACTCATCGACAACCATGCGATAGGCGATGCAGCTTACTGCCTGCAGGAAAACACGGTATCGGTGGTACCCTGCTACCACAAAGAAGACAAGAAACTCAGGGCACAATAACGGAGCACACGACCGGGCCCCCCTATAAGCCCATCATTCATCCCAATCAAATTCATCCAGATCGATGGAATCGGCAAACTGATCCAGGTCACGCCGTTCCTTCTTGGTGGGGCGCCCCGTTCCCCGTTGCCGGTCAACAAAACCACTGATCTTATTCAGCTCCAGCAGTTCATACTGATCGGGCGGCGTGACATTTTCCATGAATTGCGGCACCATCTTCGCGCCCATGCGCTTATCGGCCAGGGAAAGCACCTTAAACGAATAGGTGACCGGCGGCTTGCGTACCTGGATGACGTCGCCGGCACGGACATTCCGGGAGGGCTTTATCGATACATCGCCGATCATCACACGCCCTTTTTTGCATGCTTCCGCCGCAATGGTACGAGTCTTGAAAATGCGTACCGCCCACAACCACTTGTCGATGCGTACTTCTTCCATCACAGCAAATACTTACCTGTTATTATATTGATTCATCGTCGTGTTGATGCCCGCCAGGCAAAAACTACGAATGATGTCGGCTGCTGTCTCTATGCGTTCGGGTAGCTTTTGCTTTTCCTCATCGGAGAACTCATCCAGCACATAATTGACCTGTGCCCCCCGGGGAAAATCATTGCCAATACCAAACCTGAGACGGGGATAGTTCTGTCCGATCAGATCCTGAATATGCTTCAGTCCATTGTGTCCGGCATCGCTTCCTTTCGATTTCAACCGCAACGTACCAAAGGGCAGTGCCAGGTCATCGACCACCACCAGCAGGTTTTCCGTTTCAATCTTCTCCTTCTGCAGCCAATAACGGATGGCATTGCCACTCAAGTTCATAAACGTGGAGGGCTTGAGCAGCAGGAGCGATTTATTGCGGAGCCGCATTTCGGCCACGAATCCATAACGCCTGTCCTCAAAAACAGCATTGGACGCTTTTGCAAAAGCGTCCAACACCATAAATCCAATATTGTGGCGGGTTTGTGCATAATCGGGTCCGATATTTCCCAATCCCGCAATCAAATACTTCATTGATTATTTCATTTATTAATCGGCTTTTGCTGCGGCACCTCTTGCGGCACGTGTCAGCTGAACGCGACAGATCACTGCATTCTTGGCATTCAATATTTCCAGGCCCTCGAAGTTGAGCTGACCTACTTGTATCGACTTGCCTAACTCAAGCTTCTCTACGTTCACTACCAATACTTCGGGTAATTTAGCAGACAAAGCTTTTACCTTCAGCTTGCGCATGTCGAGCGACAATTTACCACCGGCTCTCACACCTGCAGCAAGTCCTTCCAGACGCACCGGGATCTCCATCACCACAGGCACTGTGTCAAATACATGCAGGAAGTCGATATGCAAAATGGTGTCTTTTACCGGGTGGTACTGCACATCTTTTACAATTGCCTGCATTTTCTTTTCTCCGAGATCGAGATCTACCAGAAACACTTCAGGTGTGTAAATCAGGTTGCGTACATCGCCGTTTTTTACCACAAAATTCAGGTTTTCGCCTTCGTGACCACCGTAAACTACGCATGGGATCAAGCTCCCGGCGCGATAAGCTTTCGCTGCTTTCTTACCGAAATCATCTCTGATCTCGCCTTTTAATGCAAATGTCTTCATTTTTTAATTGTTGTTTGTGTTACTCAAAATAAAGTGCTTTCTTTATTTCCCATCACACGGGAGCTTTCAAAAAAGCGGCGCAAAGATAGTGATTTTCTTTTTATTGCGCAATCATTCGCTCCACTTTATCTCACTCTTTTTTTCAGCTCGCCCACCGGTATGCTCATCAGGCGTCCAATGGGTTGGTCACCCCTGTAGCTTATGATCCGCATGACATAGGCATCTTTGGGTATACGTTGCGGTTCAGCATATTTCGGATAGAAGTTGTCGGGCGTGGAAGCATCGAAGCTGGTGTAAATATCCAGTCCTTTTATTTCCGGAGTAAGGGTTACATAGTAATCGTCCCCCTCTTTTTTTACCGACACCACCGGGTCATACAGGGCCGGTGAATATTTGGTCCGGGCATAGTTGAACCGCACGAAATGATCTTCGGTCTTCGTAACAAACCAGTCCCAGTTTTTCTTCTCCCGCGGCGACCAAAGCGACTCGGCCACAGCGAAGCCCCGCGGCCAGGTCATGTATTCTGCCTGGCGGATGTTGTATACCTGTTCGGTCCACAAGTTGGCCTGACCGCCCAGGATGTATTGGGCATTGGCGCCTTCGGGTACCGGATCGAACCGGTAGGTCTGGTTCAGTCTCAGGCTGCTGTACACGCGTGGTTCGGTGGAAATATCTCCCTGCATGTAGTCGATGTAAACATAATTGGTGGGGCTCATCACCACATAATGTCCCGATTTGGATGCTTCAATTCCGTGCTGCACGCCGCGCCAGCTCATCAACCCGGTGGTGGGTGTAATGCCTCCTTCCAGGATCTCATCCCATCCCATCATCTTTTTGCCTTTGTCGAGAATGATCTTCTCCACCCTCTTTCCGAAATAAGACTGTACGGCAGCCATATCTTTCAATCCTTCACGCTTCATCAGCTGTTTCACGTCGTCGCTCTTCTCCCAGAAGGTGTAGGGTGCCTCATCACCCCCGGTGTGAATGTATGCAAAGGGGAATAACTCAGCCAACTCGGTCACAACCTTATCCATGAACTCATACACCTTCTCGCTGGCAGGGTTCAGGGTATTTTCATAGATGGCGGCGGGGCGACCGCCGGTATTCCAATCGAGAAACGGTGCACCGGTACGCACGAAATGATCCCCGCTTCCGGGGAAACAGGAGAGCTCGGGATAGGCAGCCACCACGGCCGAGCTGTGTCCCGGAACATCAATCTCGGGCATCACCTGGATGTGGCGTTGTGCGGCGTAGGCAATCACCTCCCTGATCTCCTCCTGTGTGTAAAAGCCGCCGTAGTTTTTCGGTGCATCGGGATCGGGATCGGAGAGACTGCCAAAGCAGCCGATCTGCTCGGTACGCCAGGCACCTACTTCCGTGAGTTTGGGCAAACTTTTTATTTCGATGCGCCAACCCTCATCATCGGTCAGGTGCCAGTGAAAAAGGTTGTACTTGTATTTCGCCATGTTGTCGAGATACTGCTTTACCTCGTCCACCGTGAAGAAATGACGCGACACGTCGAGCATCAGTCCCCGCCACCCCACTCTCGGGTAATCGGTAATCTCCACAAGCGGTACCTGCCAGGAGACATTCTCCTCTCTGCGGTCACTCTCAATCTGTGGTGGCAGAAGCTGAAACAAGGTCTGTACGCCATAAAGGAGTCCCGCCGGCTTGTTGGCCCTGATGGTAATCTTTTGCGTCGTTACATCCAGTCTGTAGCCTTCATTGCCCAAGGTGGCATCCTCCTTGCTGTTAAGCGACAACGCAATATGGGCATTGCGACTGTTCTCGCGCACCGTGACGCGCTTACCCGGTGCGAGCGACAGCTTTTCTTTCAATAAACCGGCCACAGAAGCCGTCTCTTTTCCCGAAGGGATCGAAACGACCACTTCATCGGGCAACACATAATGTCCTCCCTTTTTCAGGAGCG